>CAZVPA010000091.1:0-10603 GCA_964628995.1 uncultured Nitrososphaerota archaeon
CACATTATATAACATCCTCACAATGTCACCTAGACTAAATGATGCCAGCCTCCTCGATATTACTGGCCTGAAGTTCATGGAGATTATCTTCCTCTTTGGCTTTGGGAGCCCCTCATACAGCCTACCTATGTCCGCCGGTTCTGCCTCCCTAAATTTTGACTCCAACACATCCCCATACTTGTTGATGAATTCCTCGAAATGCTGTTCTGGTATCTCCAATATTAGCTCCACAATCTCACTAAAACATTCCTCCTTTAGGACATCTCTAAACTCATCCCTCATGACTTCCTCCATTACCTCCTTTATCACCTTATCATACTCCTTTGTAGGTGCCGACCTGATCTTGTTTAAGAGCTCACCAATCTTGGACATCCAAACCACCTCTTAAAAATGATAGACAAAACCCATTAAAAAGAGGATCTTTGGTTTCTCCATCATCATTATTGTCAATGAATGATTAGAAAAGTGGTTGCCAGAAGTAAAAGGCCCACTCTAGACAGTCTATGTAGGAGAAAGAATAGGACGACACATAGTGATGCGAGGTCAGCGTTTCAGCAGTCTTCTCAGCAATTTTTTATCCTCCTCTGTTAAGGACAGATAGTGTAATAATGGATATAAGCCAACAGCATCCTCCTCAATCCATCTAGCTAAGTCTTCCTCCACAAGTTTCTCCAGAATCTCTATTCCTGTTTTCTTGTCTACCCCGAGGTATCTCTCCAAATCCTCTATGCTTAATCTCTCTTTCTCCAGCAAAATTCTGAACGCGAATGGGAGCGAGCAAATAATAAGGAGAAAAATTCCAAAGAATTTTAGATCCAGAATAAGCATTAGAAAGGTTCTGAGGAAGCTGGTGAATAAGGGATTAGCGTGGATCCATCGGGGAAGAAACGCTAATGGTGGGGTAACATACGGAATTACGTTGACTACGGCAAAGATTGTCAGAAAAATAATAGAGAGATACAGAGACTATTTCTAAGTCCCAAGTGGGCTATGAGCTACAAAAATAACCAAATATTAGGGTCTATAAAAGACCTAACCAGCAATATTAAGCAGAACAAAAAACCATGAGGCAGCACCCCCTATTAGCATCTTTCTTTAAACACATCTAGTGGTGCCCTATGGGGATGCTAGATCTGAGTATTTCTAATGTTTTCTAGTTTCTTAATAATGAGTTTTACCATTTCTAAGATCTTTCTAAGTGTATTTACACATACTTCTGGGGGAATCTCGGGGGACTTCTCTCTTGTTTTCTTAGCGTAGAATTGTTGGATGAAGGGTGCCATATCAATCTTAAGATTCTCCTCAATGTCTCTTATGATTTCGCTACGAGATATCCTCCTCCCCGATATTACTGATAGTGCTAGACGAATCGTATTTATTGCTTTTATTGCCTCGCTCCCACAGATTTTTGTGGATTTTTCTGGACTACGTAGCATGTGGCTGAGGATACTATCATGCATTTTTAGTCTATTTAGAAGCCATCTGACGATATTCTTGCTTTTCAGGTTCCGGAGGCATCTATCCCTTAGGCCTATTTTATCCACAAGGGGATTACTGAAGGCAAGGTCTATCATGAAGGGTGGAGCTAGAGCAAACTCCAATGTGTTTTCGTTGCAGATTATTAGATCTACTTTATCGCGAGGTAGAAGCTCAAGGGTTTCATCATCAACATCCCTAACCACTATGAATATGTCTATATCGCTTTCTTCGCTCCAATCATCTGTGCCAAAGCTGCCGAATGTTGCGAAGAATAAGACTTCGACATTTCTATCCTCTAGAAATTTAAGGACCTCTAGGGGGCTCATATGAATCCCTCCTCCCTAAGCCCTTTTAATCCCCTCGTGGTTATCAGTTCATGGGTCATCTGCAATATGTCGAATATCATCTTAAGGTTTTCGAATGTGTTTATCTGCTATGGCTTGCTCTAAGTTAGAGAGGTGTTCATGTATTGTATGTCTGATCTCTAAATCTTTTTTTGGTGAAATTTTGTATGAGTTCATGGAATCACTCCAATACGGCTATAAAATATATTCTATCTCTTGCTTTTAAATAGTCTTCTGTATTCTAATCATCATAATAAAGCCGCCACTAAATATGGTGATCTTTACTGGTTTCGCGTCTAGTGTTTGGTTTTTCTGTTCCTTTAGGGAAAAGTATGTCATCATATATCTGTATTTGGAGTTAGTATTATTATGATGGGCTAGTTGGGGTATATTGATTTTGTGTTGGTTATCTGGAGTCTATTATGTCAGGTGGTATAGACATAGGGAGGCTTGAGTCTGAATATGTGAGGGAGAAGGATTGGTATGTCAGGGAGAATGCTAATGTGGCTAAGGCATATAGTAGTTTTGTCGGATATGTTTACGATAAAATAATGATGTCTCCAGAAGTATTGGGCCATTATATCCCCACAGAATATGTGAGAATGCATTTCGATGGTGATATCCACATACACAAACTACCACACTCATTATTCATTCCTTATTGTAATGGGTGGATGTATAATAAGTTGCTTAGATATGGGCTGAAAACTCCATCAATAAGTACTAGGCCCGCGAAAAGACTGGAGACTGCGATAAGTCATCTGGTAACATTCCTATTTCTTGCCAGCCAAGAATTTACTGGTGCACAGGCCATGTCCGCCGTTGATCTATTTCTCGCGCCATTCATTGGAAAGAGTAACATGATGTATGGGGGGGTAAAGCAAGCAACACAAAGATTGATATATGAGCTAAATTATCCAAGTAGGCTTGGTTTTCAGAGTCCATTCACAAACATAACAATAATCCTAGATACGATCAAAAGTTTTCTGGAGATGGACGCCATAGTTGGGGGGAAGGTCATCGGGAAACTAGGGGAATTTTTTGACCAAGCAATACTCGTAGCGAGGTCTATTTTTGAGCATTTCATGGAGGGGGATGCGGAGGGGAAACCATTTACATTTCCATTGGTAACAATGATGTTCACAAAGAACTTTGACTGGAACGGCAGTAGGTGGGGGGAGCTTACAGATTTAATATTCGAACTCATAAGTAGACGTGGAACAATATACATACTGAATGGCTACGCCATAAATGTAGAAGCCCTATACGCCCTCTGTTGCAGATTAACAATAGATATCGAAAGCCTGGCGAGGGGTCCGATCCTAAGGGTTAGGAGGGAGGAGGAAGAGGATATTATGGAGGAACTACACAAGGTAAGGGAAACGCCAAGAGCAGTATGGGCGATACCAGATGCTACTGGTAGTATTGGGGTAATAACGATAAATCTCCCAAGAATAGCATTTCTAGCAAAGGACGAGAATGACTTCTGGGATCTACTGACAGAACGTGTTACCGTAGCAAGAGATATACTTAGAATACTGAGAGGGAGATATCAGAGAAGTATGGAGAATGGCTTGGTTCCCCTCACAAGGATATACCTTGGGCACTATAATTATCACTATAGCACAATAGGTTTGATAGGTCTTCCAGAGATGCTCGCGAACATTTCTGGTGAGCCAGAGTTCTGGTTGAAGAATGATGTCAGTAGAATCCTTGATGAGGTAAGATTCATGGCTAGGGTAGTAAGGGAGGTTCGTAAAATGTGTATAGAGTTCTCAGATGAAGAGGGAGTACTATACAATGTCGAGGAGGTACCAGGAGAGAGCACAGCATATAGGCTTGCGTCAAAAGATCTTAGCCTCGCGAAAGAGAAGGGCTTAAACCCAAGTATCCCAACACTCGATGGAGTCCCCTTTTATAGTAATAGTATCGCACCATACTATGCCGAAATAAGCCTAATAGATAGGCTAAGGATAGAATCGGAGGTACAGAAAGAATTTAATGGTGGAGTAATGATGCATATATTTCTCGGGGAGGCAGCGGATCCTAAGGCCCTTCGAAAGCTAATAGAAAACATAATCAAGAACACAAAAATAGTCTATTTCAGCATAACCCCGAACCAAACATACTGCAATAGGTGTGGATGGAGCGCCGTAGGGGTACATGATCACTGCCATAATTGTGGCTCCAAGGACATAGAGATATGGAGTAGAATTGTCGGCTACTATAGGCCTATCAGGAACTGGAATATTGGGAGGAGAAAGGAGTTTCAAACAAGGGTGAACTATACATCAGCTGGAGAAATAATAAGAGTGAGGAAACCAGTCTTTATCCAGTAATAATTATTATCTTTGGGGATCCGTCATGGCTATGGAGGAGGAATCAAGATTCATAATATCGGTGATCCCAACACGTGTAGATGTGAAGCCTTACTCGTTACTTGTGGAGTTTCCGAAGCCAAGGAGTATATATGATGAGGTCGTGTACCTAATCATAGAATTTACTAGGACGTATAGGGAGTTCCTGGAGAGGAATGGGGAGGTCGACACAATAATAATGGTGATAGATCTCACAACCTATGACCACTGCATCATTAGGAGCTATGAGGATGAGACGATGGTATTTCGGGCAAGCAAGGGAGAGGCCCACACGGTGATAGATCTTTTCTCGATCTATCTACGCTATAATATAGCCCAGTATGGGGGAATAAAGGGAGCTATGGAATACATGGTAAAGAATCTGGATCAATTCCTTGGGGCGGGGAGGGAGATAGAGGAACTGGAAGAGGAGGAATACGAATACACGTAGGGGAAGCGTGGTGGCTAAGAGGAGGCTCTCTTGGCTCGGTAAACACCTGATGATGAAGGGGAAGTATGCCGAAATGATACTGAGTGGCAAGAAAACAACCACTATAAGGCCTGGAAAAGTTGTTGCTAAGACCAAGGAGTTTTTTATTCACGCTGGGGGGAGAATAATTGCTAGGGCTATCCTAGAGGATATGAAGTATAAGAGGCTGAAGAATATAACCGATGAGGACGCAAAGTTGGATGGTTTCTCCTCCAAGGAGGAGCTGAAGAGGGAACTCAAGGGTTTCTATCCGGGAATCAAGGAGCATGACTGGGTAACAATAATAAAGTTCAGAGTCGTCGAGAGACTCGATAGGCCTGAGGAGAGAGCCTATGCGGGCAGACCAGCACACGAAATAGCGGAAATAGCACTAAAGAACTCCAATAAGATTGGACTTACTAATGAGGAGAAAAAAGTATTGGAAAAACTCCTGGAGACAAAGAGTCTTAGAGCAACAGCAAAAGAGATCTACGGAAGCATTCACGACCGGAAGAAGGTGAGGAGAATAGTGTGGAAAGCAATACACAAACTTGAGAGGACGGGGTTGCTCACTCAAAGTTAGTGGGGCAGATATATGCTGTTTTTTCTATCCCTTGTGGTGGTAGTCATGTCTAGGAAGCTAGCCATTGTTGGTGTTGGTGCTTGGGGAATAAACCATGTAAAGGTCGCCACAAAACTCAGAGCACTGGGCATAATTGACGACATAGTAGCAATGGATGTCCTGGAGGAGAGAGCTAGATATGTATCAAGGCTTTATGGGGTATCATATACAACGGATCTCGACACCATACTGAGAGACGATGGGATCCAAGCGGCGATAGTTGCTGTACCCACATCCTATCATTATGAGGTAGCATCAAAACTCCTTGATTCTGGAAAACATGTCTTGGTAGAGAAACCAATAACTGGTGATTCATCAAGAGCAAGGGACCTAATAGATATCGCGAAAAGAAACAATAGGATTCTAGGTGTAGGGTTCCTCCTGAGATATAGTCCAGCGGTACACTATGTAAGAAATAAAATCCTAGGGGGTACAAGGAGACAACAAATTTTTTCTCTCCAAGCCGAAAGGCTGAACCCAAAAGACGGAAGAAAATATGATATTGGTGTAGTGATGGATCTGATGATTCATGATATAGACTTATCAATGTTTCTATTTGATGCAAAGCCTCTCCGGGTATATGCCCAAGGAAAAGAGGTAGGAGGCCTAGATATGTCAGTAATGGCGATGGTTGAATATAAGGTCGGCAATAATGAATTTTGCTCGGTGTTTGAGGCAAGTAGAATGGCGCCCCAGAAAGTAAGGAGAACCAAGATTTTTCTTGAAGACACAATAGTCCTCATGGATCTTGCCAGGCACACACTGGAAATACTGCACGAAGAATCCACATTAAAGCCAAACATAGGTCCTGCGGACCCACTCTTTGAGGAGGATAAGAATTTTATAATGGCTGTGTTTGAGGGGGAGAAACTCCTAGTGGATGCACAAGACTGCATAGGAGCATTAGTCATCTGTGAAGGTATACTTGAGAGCATGAGGTCTGGAAATATCGTGGGGGTAAGGGTATAGGAATCTGTGTCCCGTGGTGTTGTGGTGTATTCCTTGTCGGTGGATTTTGTCAGGTATGTTGCCCTACTAAAAACAATAAGGGGGATACTAATAACAACATCGAAACCAAAAGACAAAGTATTTGGATGGCTCAGGAGAAGCATAAGGTGGAGGCCGATAGGGGCTAGCAGGAACATAATTCTCCTCCTAAAGAGATATGGGTTCGGCTCCAAACTAATAAAGGAGGTCGTATATCCATTCCAAGAATTTGGCGAGATATCGAGTATTCTTGCTGATGGTGGCCTCGATAGAAATATTGCGGATGCGATAGTTCTATCATCAGCATACATTGTCCCTCTAGTAATTCTCGACATAAAGACCCTGGATCATCTCAGGAGAGCTAATATTGTTGCGTACGAGATAAGAACACAGAAGAAATTGAAGGATAAAGACATAAAGCTCCACATGCGGATCGCGGAATACAGCGTGAAGGACTACTACTTCGACGTTATAGCTAAAACCGCAGAAGCAATAGCATCAGGGGAAATAGAAGCAATACTGAAGAAGAGGGCAAAGACATGTACGAAGGACTCCAAGAGGTACTGGAGGATAAAGCAGGATAGGGGGAGAACAATAATAATCTATATAGATCACCTAAGACTACTAAGGGACAAAACAGAGAGACTTAAAGACATACTACATAGGGACAAAAAAATCATGATGACACTCGGGATACCGGTAGGGCTCATAATAGAGGAAATGTTGAGTGACTAGGTGCTGAGAAGCATCCTGTGGGGATCCTCATACTTACGTTGTTAGTTTTTTACTTTCTTTGCGCGTTTTAGTGCGAGCTTTACTAGATTTATTACTGCAAGCCTGAATGCCTCCTCCACATTATATCCCGTTTTTGCGGAGGTCTTTATAAAGCCATGTAAGCCGAGTTTTGATGCCATTTTTTCTCCAGCATCAGGAGGAACCTCCCTATATTCCTCCAAGTCAACCTTGTTCTCAACGAGGATGTAGACTGTCTCGTTTGGGTCGAGCCCCTTGCTTCTTGCGATCGCAAACCATTCTGGTATTGACGAGAATGTGTATGCTCTCGTTATGTCATATACCAGCAAGACTATCCTTGCCTTATGGAAGTATGCATCCATTGTCCTTATTAGATACTTGAATTGCTGCTGGCCGGCTAAATCCCATATCGCTATTTTGGCTTGGATATCTGGGGGAACCCTATAACTTGTTATATATACATTGGCTCCGATCGTCGCCTTATAGCTATGTTCAAATTTATCCTCAGCAAACCTAAGAACGATTGATGTTTTTCCAACAGCACCATCCCCAAGCACTATACTCTTAAGGTAGATGAGTTTTGATGATATATTCATCACCCACATAAAAAAGAGACATCTACTTTTTCTCCAGTTCCTCCTTCAGCTTTAATGCGTCCTCATACGAGGGATCAAGCTTTAGGGCGCGATTAAGAAACTTGATAGCATCCTTCTTTTTACCAATCCGGGCGGCAAATCTTGCTCTTAAGTACCAAGCCTTGGGGTCACTGGCTCTTATTTTGGTTATTGCCTCATAGCTCTCAGAAGCACATGGAATGTTGCCTATCTTCTCACATACCTCCGCCCTTTTGATCCATGCATCAACATACATCATATTTTTCTCTATGGCCTTGGTAAAGTACTTTAAGGCTTCTTCATCCTTGCCGATAGAAAGCATGATTTCTCCCTTCTTATACCAGAGAGTAGCATTGTCGGGGTCCCTCTCAAGAGCGCTATTCACGATCTCTATTGCGTCTTCGGCTCTATTCATATTGCTTATGTATAGGTCTACTAAGCCTAGATACGCATCGAGGTTTGATGGGTCTATCTCTATAATCCTCTTGTATGAATCTACAGCATCATCATATTTTCCAAGCTTTGTATAGACCTTAGCCATAAAGAGTAGTGCATATGTATCTCTGGGATCCATCTCCAATACTCTTTGGCAACACTCCAATACAACATCATACTTCTCAGCCTCATCCGCAGTGCGAGCTTTCCAGAACCAGAAGAGTTTCTTCTTTGGGTCAAGCTCAATCATTATATCATATGATTGGAGTGCCTCATCATATCTGTTCATCTTTTTTAATATTGACACCCTCTTATTCCAAGCAAATATATCGTCTGGAGCAATCCTGATGACTCTATCAAAAGAATTCAATGCATCATCCAGTCTCCCCAACTTCTCATATACATGGGCCAGGTTATACCAAGCTGAAGGAAATGAGGGATCTGTCTCAACAGCAGCCAAGTATTTTTCTAGGGCCTCCTCAAGCTTTCCCTGCGCCTCAAGTTCACTACCCGTCCTGAGGAGATCATCCGCCTTTCCAGATAGGTTACGTGCTTTTAGTGTGAGCTCCATCCCTCTATTCCTATCCCCAAGTTTATCGTAGATGTCCCCAAGGACACTCCAAGCTCGGGAGAAGTTTGGGATATGCTCCACGACCTTGTTTAGGTAACTTATCGCGTCATCGGTTTTCCCTAGCTCGGCTAGGAAGCGTCCAGCATGGTAGTATGCCTCAAAGTATTTGGGCTCCATCCGTATTGCCTCCAGCATACTATTCGCTGCCTCCTGAAGTTTTCCCTCCCTCGCGAACATGAGTCCCCTTAGTACAGCCTTTATAGCATCGATACTTATATTCCCGATCCTCAACATTAACCCCTCGGTACTCATTAGAGAGAGGAAAATATTAAATAAATTCCTTCTCCTCTAGATGTTTGTTGCTATATATGCAACCAAAAGCACTTATAAAAGCATAATATCCAACATAACTCCAGTACTATGTTATCTGATCGGTCCGATATCTGGGTACCCCTGACGTAGTCCTTTTCCAGCATATTTAGTCAGTTCTTTGGGGTTCCTAAGTAGTGTTATTAGGTTTCGGGCATGCTTTCTAGCGCGATCCTCAGCAATCTCTCTAAGTTTTTTCTCCTCCCTAGCCTCATCCTCATGGACAGTAACATCAATGATTATCTTTTCAGTAAGGATACCCACAAGCATGAGTCCAATAGACATAGCAACGTAGCTTAATTTATCCACGAGTTCTTTTCCCACCCAGCCAAGGGTTATTATCCCATCACAATTTTCGCGACTGATCATTCTTTTTGCTGCGGAGGGTATATCCTTAATCCCAGGGACAGTCCATCTAACGATCTCTGCAGATGGCTCCATTCTTCTAATCTCCTCGACAACAAATTTGGCCATATCGACCCGAGAAAAAGTGGTATCGATAATACCAATCTTAAGCCTCAACGGAATCACCAAACAGTTGCCTATATTTCTCTATGATGAGTCTTCCCTCCACAATAACGTAGTTATGCTCCTCGGCATACTTCTTTGCCAGCTCCAGAGATAATGAGTATCCATCATCACCAAGCATTTCCGCCAAGGCGACACAGGGTGTTAGATCCCCTATTAGCGCAAGAGCCAGAGCTAGTTCTGTATGCCCCTGACGCTCAAGAACAATTCCATCAGCTCCCCGCAGTAGGAACACATGGCCAGGGGATCGGAACTCCCTCAGAAAGGCTTCATATAGCCCTTCTTGGTTAATCCTCCCAGACCAATAGTCACGGCAAAGTACTCCAAGTCGAGAAATAGTCAAAGCACGATCCCTATCTGAGATACCAGTAAATGTATCAACATGGTTTACTGTTATGGAGAATGCTGATCTCTCATCATATGGGAGTGGCTTTGTATAGAGCCTTTTTAGTCTAGATGAATATATAGCCAAGAGTTCTCTCAGATATGGTAAGCCGAGAACACCAGCGATCTTTGGATGAATAGAGACACAGATGAGCCCCCCAGCATCCTTCCTTAGGACCTGGACACATCTATAATCCACATTCTCAGCTAAGAAGAAAATATCGGTCTCCCTCTCCCTACTCTCAGAGTCAAAAACAAGGACAGGCTTTCCATTCCTCAGCGACTTTATGGCCTCCTCCAATGTATCCTCCGACATCTTCCACATCTCATATACATATACAAATAACAATACCAAATAATGTCTATAAGTATATACAAAAATTAAAAAAAGGTATTTTTATAAATAAGACTAGAACCTTGGGTGAGCCATATGGCCAAGGTGAAGGTTGATCATGACGCATGTATTGGCTGTGGAGTATGTGCCTCAATGTGTCCAGATGTATTCGTAATGGGAGAGGATGGAAAATCGATTATAGTTGAGCAGTTCAGGGGGGCTTCCCCTACAGAAGGAGAAGTACCAGAAGATCTCGTTGACTGTGCTAGGAATGCCGCTGATAACTGCCCAGCCCAAGCAATAACTGTTGAGTGAACATAAAGATTACTACTCTTACATTTTTTTAAATCTTAGTGT
>CAZVPA010000092.1:0-10473 GCA_964628995.1 uncultured Nitrososphaerota archaeon
GTTAAAACCTAGGCCTATTATCCTTGGTGGTCCATCAAACCTAGTACACTGAGAATACTTCAAAGAGACAGGCATGAGAGGGCCATGATGACTACCTCTCATCCATCCCTTTACAAGGTGTGCGTGACAAAATGCCTCTAAAATTTCTCCCATAGCTGGAAGCCCATGCTGTGCCCTGATAATGCAAACGGGGTCATCTTTGCCTACGTACTTATTAAGTATTAGTGATAATCTCTGCGTTGAAACGGCAGCGGCTATTCCTATTTCCGGATCCTTTGAGTAGACATATTTTATTACGTAGCGTCCTGTGTGTCCTATTAGTGCTAGTATGTCATACATTTCTTCTGGTGCACTTAGTTCTATTTCTTTGCCTTCTATGACGTCCATTATTATGAATTTGAATCCTTTGTGCATCCTTGGGTCTATTATTAGTCCAGCTGTGTTGAATGGGTCTGCGAATATCTTGAATACTGGGAAGTTGAATGCTCCTGGTTCTGTTTTGTCTGCTGCGAAGACCGCTATTGGTTCTGCTTTGCGTTCTTCGAATTCCATTTCTGCTACTCCGGGGCCCATTCCTTTTATGTTTCCGCTGAATGCTTCCTTTAGTAGGTCTTGTCCTGCTGCGTATAGTTTGAGTTCTTTTGCGATTTTTGTTGCTTCTTTGAATGTTTCCCATGCGAGTCCATGTATCTCTGGGTTGTCTGGTCCTTTTGTGTGGGTCATCAGTAGTTCCAGATCGTCTCCAGCGTTGAATACATAGTAATCGATGATTACTCCTTCTTTCTTGGCTTCTTCAAGCTTTTTTTTGGCGGTCTCGATGGTTTTGGGGTGGACCCTAACGTGTCCAGCAACACTGCCGATATCTGCTTTTATTAGGCTCACAGTCACACGCATACATATCACCCCCGGCAACAATGATAAAGGAGAAAAATAGTTTTTTATGCTGGATATATCCACGGAATTTTTGTTTTTCTTGGATATACTGACTTGTATTCACATGTTGGGTGATGTGTCTGGTGGGTATATTTTTAAATTATTTTTCTGACTATTAAGTGCTGAAGGTGGGGATCGCAATGACACTATTGGGCGCATTGATAAAAAATGGTAAGGTTGAAACTGTGAAGGGTAAAAATATAGGCGACCTATTGACTGACGATGCATGTCTATTAATTGTTGATGATGTTGCATCAGTAATATATATCTGGTGCGGAGAAAAGGCCAATGTGAAGGATAGGTTTATGGCTAGTAGGCTCGCCCATGGATTAAACGGGAAGCTATTTGGTATGGCGGGCAAGGTAAACCAACAGAAGAATACGATTAAGGAAACACTCAGTGAGAAGGTTTTTGATGCCGATATTGCTATTGAGCATGTCAAGGAGATCTTAGGCTAACATTTTGATTTTTTCTCTCCTTCTTCTTCAGTGGTATCCTTCTATAGTTTTTACACTTCATACAGAAGATCGTTATATGGGGATACCTATTTTGCCTAATACGTACTCTTGCCGTGATCCCGGGCATTATGAAGCTCTTGCATTTTTTACAGAAGAAATACTTCCACCTACGTTTCATCCTTACGCCTGTCCATCTGGCGAGTTTCCTAGCGAATGCCGCCATTTTTTCCGCTAGTTCTATATTGCCTGATGTGGCTAGGTTTATTGCCATATCCATTATTGCGTCTATATGTTCCAATACTATATGTTTCCGGAGTCTTAGGAGGCTAGCTTTGCTTCTTCTAGGCATTCATGCCGATCTCTTCTATATCGCCACTCTTATGTCCAATAATGATTTTTGTGTTTCTCCTAAAGATGCCAACCTCCACAATACCGGGGATATTCTTTATTTTTTCTTCGAGTTCACCACTAATCATGTCTGGGGGTATATGGAGGTCGATAAGCCAATTACCATTGTCGGTTATGACTGGCCCCAGTCTCCTATCGGCCATCCTGAGTACTGGTTCTCCCCACTCTCGAAGTCTCCTAGCAATAAAGCTATATGCGAAGGGGATAAACTCTATGACTATGGGGTATCTCCGGCCTATTTTTGTCTCATCAACAATAACAACAAATTTTTCTGCCGCATAGTCAACTATCTTCTCCCTTGTTAGGGCTCCCCCACCACCCTTCAATATTATCTTCTTATCTAGAAGGATGGAGTCGGCACCATCCACAGCAATATCTATCCTATCTACTTCCAAGAAACTTACGACTGATAGGCCATATTTTACTAGTGCTAGCTCCGTATCGAGCGATGTAGGGACACATTTTACACGAATTCCTGATGCCGAGAGTAACTCAATAAACACCTTTACTGTTGATCCAGACCCAACACCAATAATCATGCCATCCTCAATAAAGTCTATGGCCCTCTTGGCGGCTATCTTCTTGGGATATGATGATTGGGGATACATGATGGTTACTTCTCCTCACGCACCATTGATATCGCATTTACTGGACATACTGTGGAACATATGCCGCATCCCTTACAGTAATCATAGTTTATCCTTGGGTACTCATTAAACTTCTCAACAATTATAGCCACATCTGGGCATGCCAGATAGCATTGATAACACTTAGTACATTTATCATAATCTATTTCGGGACGGAAAATACGCCACGTCCCTGTTTTTCCAGCGACCGCCTCCTTGGGTTTCGATACGGGTATTAAGAGATGACCTATTTTTCTATCCTCTAGATCATACCTCGACCCCATCATACTCACCCATAATTTTTCCCCATAAATCCACTTTTATTGTTGGTATATTCTTGCTGATTCAAACCCCCTTCTCGCAGCCACTATGTTCTTCTCTAGGATTTTTGGTCTTCCTCCCCAAACATTCCTTATAGCTTTTTCTAGGGACTCCAAGGATGGCATGCCAACTATCTTTGAGAATGCGCCAAGCATCGCTGTATTGGGTATAACAAGACCAGCGACCTCGAGACCCAAATCTAACGCTATTTGTGTAGCATCGCATAGGCCAACCCTGATCTCCTTATCCTTCGATAAATACCCCTTGACGGCATCATAGTTGGGGGCATTTACTATTAGAAGCCCACCATCCTTGAGCTCTCCCAAAATATTTGTTGTCCCCAGAAGATCCACCGAGAATACCACAGCTATATCGGGGCTATGCACAAAATGATGCCACTTAATATGCCTATCAGCAATCCTATTGTATGCCCTAACAGGCGCACCCCTCCTCTCAGCACCAAAGAATATTATTGACTGAGCATACTTATTCTCATGTATCAACGCATCAACAAGCAGCCTCGACGCAAAAACAACCCCCTGCCCTCCCCTACCAAGCCAACTGATCTCAATCATCAAAACTCACCAAGAAAGAACACAAAAACCCAATAAAATCCAATACTATGTACATAGTAAGGAAAATGGATCAGATTTTTATTGGTCTTCGATGCCCGACTTGCTTATCCACTAGTTTTGGGGCCTGCGGAGGCAATAAAAACAATTACTAACGCAAGAACACTCTCACATATCCCCACCTATACCCTAGAATATAAAATGGATTAACCATCATCTACTGGTGATAATGTTGCCCAAAACCCTTGCACTAACGGGAAATTATGCTCTCGCATGGGGCGCCCGCTTGGCACGAGTAGAAGTAATCGCAGCATACCCAATAACACCACAAACCACAGTAGTAGAGAAACTAAGCGAATGGGTCGAAAAAGGGGAGCTGGATGCTGAATACATTCGCGTAGAAAGCGAACATAGCGCTATGGCCGCATGTATTGGAGCTAGTGCGGCAGGAGCAAGAACATTTACTGCTACCGCGTCCCATGGTTTCTTCTATATGTTCGAAATGTTGGCACAGGCCGCTGGTTTCAGAACACCTATCATCATGGCCTGTATTAACCGTCTGGTAGGGCCTCCATGGAACATCTGGGCTGACTGGCATGATGCTCTAGCGGCTCGGGATTTGGGTTGGATTCAGTTTTGGGTTTCTAATAATCAGGAGGCTTTGGATTCTGTTATTCAGGCTTTTCGTGTTGCTGAGGATAAGAATGTTGTGTTGCCTGCAATGATTATTCTTGAGGGGTTTGTATTGTCGCATACTACGACGCCTGTGCTTGTTCCGGATCAGGAGGTTGTTGATGAGTTTTTGCCTCCTTATGATCCTCCGCATTATGTTGTTAATCCTGTGGTTTCTGAGCCTTTTACCTATGGTAATATTGTTTGGCCTTGGGATACAGCTCCTATGCGTATTTCGATACAGAAGGCTATGGAGAATGCTAGGGATGTTATTAGGAGGGTTTGTAGGGAGTATGCTGAGATTTTTGGTGTTGATCATGGTGATCTTGTAAGGGAGTATAAGCTTGATGATGCTGAGGTGGCTGTTGTTTCTATGTCTTCTATTGCTGAGTCTGCGGAGAATATTGTGGATAGGCTTAGGGAGGATGGTATTAAGGCTGGTGTTCTCAAAATTAGGGTTTTGCGTCCATTCCCAGAGGAAGAAATTGCTAGGTCTTTGAGGGATGTTGAGAAAGTTGTTGTTATTGATCGTGATCTTAGCCTTGGGTATGATGGGGTTTTGGGTATTGAGGTGAGGGGCGCGTTGCATAAGTATGGTGTTAACGTACCTGTTTTTTCGTATAGTGTTGGTCTTGGTGGGGATGAGGTTCTGCCTGAGCATATAGAGAAAATGATTAGGGAGGTGACTAGGAAGTGAGTCTGCGTGAGATCATAGAGAAACCTGATCTCTTATTCCCGGGACACTCTGCGTGTCCTGGTTGTCCTTCATCGTTGGCTTTGAAGATTGCTTTGAAGGCCTTGGGTAAGAATACCGTGCTTGTTATTCCAGCAAGCTGTAGTTCTGTCTATCAGGGTATCTATCCAAATTCTGCGTTTAATGTTATTACGTATAATGTTGCATTTGCGAGTGCTGCAGCGGTTGCTTCGGGGATAAAGAGGGCACTCAGGAAGAAGGGGTATGAGGATGTTAATGTTGTTGTTTGGGGAGGGGATGGAGGGCTTGTGGATATAGGTATGGCTACGATGTCTGGTGCTGCTGAGCGTGGGGAGGATCTTATAGCGATATGTTACGATAATGAGGCATATATGAATACGGGTATCCAGAGGAGTGGTTCATCCCCACCAGGGGCCTGGACTACCACCACGCCGACTGGTAAGACTGAGATAAAGAAGCCGATGCCATTTATAATGCTCACGCATGGTGCTAGGTATGTGGCTACGGCGTCTGTTGGTTATCCGATAGATCTATATAATAAGGTGAAGAAGGCTGTATCCCTTAGGGGGCAGGGCTTTAGGTATATACATATTCTTGCTCCTGATCCTCCTGGGTGGAGATTTGATGCCTCTCTTACTGTTAAGTTGGGGAGGCTTGCTGTTGAGACGGGTTTCTGGCAACTTTGGGAGGCGGAGGTGATTGATGGAAAAATAAAGTTTAGGCTTAATCCTCCAAGTAATAGGCTTTTGGATCCTTCAAAGAGGAAACCTCTTGAGGAGTTCATAAAGCCGCAGGGGAGGTTCCGGGTTGCTACTGATTTCCATATGCAACAGATCAGGAAACAGATGGAATTCTATTGGAGTCTCATCGCTGCTTATCTTGAGGCCTCTAAGGAGTAGGCTATTCCTTTTTCTTTGGTGTTTTTTTCTGTCTCTGGATGATGAAGATATTGTGAATTTTTTTCTTAGGAGGAGTCCTCTTATTGTTTATGGTGAGCGTGGTTCTGGTAGGACAATGTTGTTATATTGGCTCTTCAGGAAGTTGAAGGAATATGGATGGGATCCATACTTCATTACGAGTGATTTCTCCATGAGGGAGATTAATCATACTTATGGTTTGGAGGAAATACATGTTGTTGATTATTTATCCATTCGTGATAGGTTGAAAGCCCTCAGAGGTTTCTTTCTGTGGCTGAGCAAGAAAAAAGCGAGAAAAACAGTATTGCTGTTTGATGATTTTTTGCCAGTTGATTTTTTGGTTGGGTCAAAATTAGATACTGCTCATGCGAAGGCGTTTTCGAGACTTCTCTTCTGGGTTGGTTTTACTGCGAGGGTATTGGGTGTACCAGCGATTTGTTCTACTATAGAGAACACACATAGGGGTATTCCATTTAGGGCCCGTTTCTTTGTTGGATATGGTTTTAATCTTGTCAGGATTGTCCATGTCTCTCGAATAAGACTCTTTGTTGGTGTTAGGTTTGATGAGAAGACCCGTACTTATGTTTTTGAGGAGAAACCTTACCTCAAGGCGGTCTTAACAACAAAAGATATATCCTTCTTGAGAGAGCGGGAAGGGAGATATAGCAATACAATGACCACAGGGATCCATTACTCCTCATTATGTTGGTATCTTCAGTTGTACCCAGATACCTAGGGGTATGGGTAGTGATGCTATGCGTACGAGTTCTCGAGGGGAGATTTCACACACTATCAGCCTTCTATGTATCTCGAGGACGTAATGATCGAATGTTTCTGATCCTTGTCCACAGGGAGATCTTCTCGTGTGGATCCATAGTCTCTTTGTTGGGAGCCTCACAAAGCTCACTTTATAGTTTCCGCTTCTTAGCGCCTTGACTATCTGTTCGCACATCTCATCGAGTTTTTTGTGGTCGAGACCCATAAGTCTAATATATACCTTTCTTAGTCCCCGCCTATGTCTTGGTCGCCTATATCTTCTGGGTCTTCTCCTAGACAATCTGATCCCTCATAGGACTCCAAATATCACCTTATTCTTCGTCTCTTTTTTATTTTTTAAAGGAACTTAAGGAGTCTTAACTATGAGGAGCGGTCAAGATGCGAAAGAATTTCCTTCTGGCCGAGAAGTTCTGGAAATTTTGGGGCTATGTCCTAGACTCACTTAATAGTGAAAATGCATGTATCATTGTTGAGGGAGAACACGACCGAAAAGTTCTAATGAATCTTTATGTTCCCCGGGACAGGGTAATTACGACGGGCGATAAGCCATGCCAAAGGATTGTTGAGCAAGTACTTGATAGTTTTTCGAAGGTCTATATATTCATGGATTTGGATGAGGGTGGGAGTAGAAAAGCGGGAAAGCTAATATCCCTTCTTTCTAGTGTTGGTATTAGTGTTGTGAATCTTTGGGGATTATTCATGAGGTTCCTTGGTAGGTTTGGGTTCAAATCTGTGCGGAAAGTGGAGGAACTTAAGAAGTTTTCTGTATACCTACCTAAGTCGAATAAGCTTATCCTAAGGAAGATCCGGAGGGATATCGGTACTATAGTTTGATCATTTTCTTTAGTTCGTCAGGGGTTATGCCTAGTTCCTCGCTTAGGTTTCTGATCACCACTTTTTTGTCTTTGGTGACTGCATATATCTTCTTTGCCTTCATGTTTATTGCCTCCATATTGAATAAAACAAACCTTATGGGGATCTGTATCCTCCTTCTTATGTATTCCCCATATTCTATCATCAGTCGGTCCCTCACTTCAATTTTTAGTGTGTCTGCTTTTGTTCGTGGTCTTATTTTTGCTTTGGTTATCGCTTTTTCTCTGACTGCTCCCTCGACTTTTGCTCCTATTTTTTCGGCATGGATTTTGAATGGTATCTTTTTATTGGCATTATTTCTTATACTCACAATAATGCTATCATTTGTTGTCATTTTGGGGGCATAGGAGATATCCACATCTATTGTCTTTATCGGTATTACGATGACCCCATACTCCTTCCGTTCTGATTTGCTCCTTGATTTTGACTCTATGGTTATTCTTATTGGTGCTTCCCTGTCCAAATTGTGAGAGACCGTGAGCCTTATTCCTTGATTTAATGCCTTTGCCTCCATTATGCCTAATATGTCTGATGTTGCAGTTATTTTGGAGCGTGGTGGCGCCTTAATGTCATTAATTATGATTGTGTCCTCGTCGGCCAATTCTATTACGTTGGTGAAGGCATCAAGTCTTCCAGAAGCCGGCACAAGCATTATTGTTTCGAGGATCCTATCCTTCCCTTTCGCTACCCTTATCCTCACTTTTTTTCCGCTATATTTGGCTCTAAATGGTATCTTGTAGAATATTACGGTTTTCTTATCATATGTTTTTCTAGTATATTCCCTCCGCTTTGTGTCCATAGTTACTATTGGGTCAGCATCCACTTTGGAGCCCGCAGGTAGTACGGCATATATGGTGCCGACGGATTCCGTACTGGAGAAAGCTATTTTTATTCTGGGTATGTAAACAAAACACGCTATGTTCTCCTTTGCCGTCCTCATTAATATGTCTCCCTCACCATAGCCTATAAAATTCCCAAAGGTTATTCCATGGTACGAATTTAGTGTATCTATCTTGATTTTTTTTCCATCATCGATCATTAGTGTTTTGCCATTACTATCCACAATGAAGACCTCACTTATTCTGTCACCATCCACATCAAAGCCGGATACATGTGTAGGGTTTGTATCGAGTTTGTATCTCTTCATCATTGTGAATTTCTCCTTTGTTTCATCGAACTTGTATATGGATACCGAATCCCCAATCCATGAACCAAATACCAGTTCATCATCGGAGTCTCCATCCACATCAAAGAATGAGACTAACCTATAATGGCCATAGTTCTTCTGTCTTATTCTCTGGATTGGTTTAAGGTCCTCATCAAATACTTCCACATAGTTATCACAACCTACAGCGATAATATTCATTCTCTTCTTTACTAGGTTACCCATACCAATGGATAATCCTTTCGAACGCAGATTCAGCCTCCTCACAGGTTTGCCATCTATAGATATTACTCGGAGCTCTGTTCCGCGTGTTGTGAGAATACAACCAATCTCGTCAAAATATATGATTGATGACCATGAATATGCCACGTCCTCCAGAACCCATAGGATTTCTCCTTCCGTGGATATAGAATATAGTTTTCCTCTCAGATCTATCAAATAAATATCGCTCTCCCTACCATATCTGTTAAATACTTCTATCCTAGTAATCCATGAATCAAAATACCTAGACCACATAACCTCCCCTGCTGGCGACAGAGAAACTAATTTCTTATGGCACGAAGCCAAAATCTGTGTTGGTTTTCCTAGGCTATTATAGAGTACACCTAAGTTCTCGCATGGGTATTCCTGTTTCTTTGACGACCATAAAACATCACCGGCACCCGAGAGTGTATATATTTTGGATCCCCACGAAGCAATAACAATCTCATCAACACCATCCCTATTGAAGTCAGCCTTAGCAACCGCCCTTATCTCGGCTCCAAATTTTTTCTCCCATACTCTTATCAGCATAACGGCAACCTTATAAGCAGAATAGATACCATTTTCATACTTTAATTTTTTTGTAATATTGGTATCGATGATGAGGTTCGGCCTACTGACTATGGGATGAGGATGATCTTGAGTGCTGATCTTTCCGCTACTCATTAGTTGTGCACATATTAACTATGATCTTTTCCCTTACCTTTGAGGATGAATCTATCCTTGAGGAGAACTTGGGTAATCTAATGACCTCTAATTTTAAGTTATTTTTTCTCGCCCATTCGAGCAGTAAATCTTCAGATATTTTCTGGTCGTAGCCTAGAACCACAACATCTGGTTTTAATTCTTTGAGTAT
Source organism: uncultured Nitrososphaerota archaeon (assembly GCA_964628995.1). GTDB lineage: Archaea > Asgardarchaeota > Njordarchaeia > Njordarchaeales > Panguiarchaeaceae > Panguiarchaeum. The sequence continues at coordinate 9,555 of CAZVPA010000092.1, forward strand.
CTCAAATATGTTTAAATCCTCCTTTCCCAGTACTGCTACATCTACTGGCTTGAGAGACTGAACTATTTCTAGTCTTTCCCTCTCATTGAATATTGGTTCATGACCCTTAGTTCTTTTGACTGTTGAGTCCCGTGCAACTATGACAATAAGTTCACCGCCCCCAGCTATTTTTTTTGCTTCTCTCAGGAACCTAATATGACCCACATGTATTATGTCGAATGTCCCTCCAACTACTACCCTCCTCTTCATATCCAAACCCATGTTCTACATATTCAATATTGCTATTGATTATCTTCACTAATTCTACTATATTGATTTTGATGTCCTCTTTTCTTTCCATCGTCCCACCCATTTTTTTAGCAGTATTATGTGCCCTAGCTAGTAGCATAATTCCCGCCAGTATGTGAGAACAAAACCTTCTTTCCGATGACTTCATAGTAATATTATAGAAGAAATCAAGGCATGAGCAGAAAAACTTCTCACCATCAAAATATACCCAATGGGTTTCCTCATCCCCAAGTATTCTAAAAAGAGCTCCTCCCTCCCATAATCCATAAATTCTTACTCGTGTCCCCACTAAGTACCTATAGGCCTTCACATAGACCTCATGATATTTTATTCTATACTCATCTATTATTCGAGACAACAAGGAAACATCCAGACCACTTCACCACAAGAACCCACACATATCATAGACCACTAGAGATCCTGAGAGAGATAGAAGAAAAGAAGGAATTACCCTTTCTTTCGCCTCCTTCTTTGTTCTAAGGCTTGACGAAGTTGAAATATCAACGCCATCCTAGGAGGAAGAGACGGAGCCGAAGGAGGAGACGGAGCCGAAGGAGCAGCCTGCTGAGGAGCAACAGACGGAGCCGAAGGAGCAGCCTGCTGAGGAGCAACAGACGGAGCCGAAGGAGCA
>CAZVPA010000093.1:0-874 GCA_964628995.1 uncultured Nitrososphaerota archaeon
TTATTTTATCTTCTCCAAAATTATTGATGGACAAACCTTAGTAACACCCTCCATATTTTCAAGTCTTCGGACAAACTCAGATAACTCTCCAGAGGATCTGAACCAACACTCAATCAATATCATATGGTCACCAGTCGTGGAATACATACTGACAACGTTTTCATCCTTCTTTAAGGCCTCTAAAACAGAAATATATGTCTCGGGTCTCGTATCTATACCAATAATAGCAACCGCATGGAAACCAAGCTTACGGTGGTCAACCTCGACAGTATACCTAACAATAATACCCTCGTCCTCCAACTTCTTTATCTTCTTCCTAATAGCCGTATCGCTAACACCAAAATGCCGAGCCAAGTCAGAATACGATATCCTAGCGTTCATGCGTAAAAGTTTTAATAATTCTAGATCCGGAATCTTACTCTTCCTCCCCAAGTCATACACCAATATAAAGTTAGGTATTCTAAATAATAAGATTAAAAATTAACCCTTTTAGAAAAAAATAAATACATATTGACTCACTACGTCTCTCGCATCAAATATACTTATCGAAGAGAGTGAGACACTCACGTAAAGATATATATTGTTGTTGTGATGCTCCAAATATTGTGATCTCATACACACGTTTCCCTTTTAGTTCTTTTTTCGAACTAAATAGATATATATTCAGTATAATAAATTCAGAAAAATTACATATTATTTGGTGATCGCGTATGAGCGGAGAAAGAATATCAATTCCTGCTCTGGGGTCTGAATTCCCAAGTTTTGAAGCCCAGACAACACATGGGAAAATAAAATTCCCAGATGATTTCAAGGGTAAATGGGTAGTGCTTTTTAGCCATCCAGCGGACTTCACGCCAGTATGTACGACGGAGTT
>CAZVPA010000093.1:884-10341 GCA_964628995.1 uncultured Nitrososphaerota archaeon
AGTATGTACAACAGAGTTTGTTGCTTTCCAGAAGAAGTACGATGAATTCAAGAAGCTGGGGGTTGAGCTTGTGGGTTTCTCTATAGACCAAGTGTTCTCCCATATCAAGTGGGTTGAGTGGATCAAGGAGAAGCTTGGGGTGGAGATAAAGTTCCCAATAATTGCTGATGACCTAGGAAAGATTGCGGAGATGTTGGGTATGATTCATCCTAATAAGGGGACAAATACCGTTAGGGCGGTATTCATCATTGATCCCAATGGAATACTTAGGGCTGTTCTGTACTATCCCCAGGAGCTTGGTAGGAATATTGAGGAGATCCTTAGGATTATCAAGGCTCTCCAGGTGTCTTATTCCCACAATGTGGCTATGCCCGCTAACTGGCCAAACAATGAACTCATAGGTGACAAAGTAATTATTCCGCCAGCAACATCCATAAAGGAGGCTGAAGAAAACAAGAAGAAGTATGAGTGCTATGACTGGTGGTTCTGCTACAAGAAGCTATAGCTTCTCCCCCCTTTTTATTTAGGATCGGTCTAGCTGGTTAAAAAAGATAGGGTTAGAAGTTCCATGGGTTGTCTTCTCTTGTGCCCCATCTCTTCGCGAATTCTTTTGCGTATGATTGTGCTGCCTCCCTTATGATGCTTATTGTTTCTTCAATTCTTGCTTCGAAGTTTGCTACTAGTATTAGTATGGAGAAATTCTCGGACTTCTCCATAGCTATGGCCATCTTTGTGCCATTGGTACTTATGATCCCATAGTTCAGGTCTTCGTCTCTCAGTAGTGTATCGAAGTATTTGTTGTAGATTTTCTCTATGAGTTCTTTGTCTCCCGTGATGGATAGTGGTAGTTTCTGTGAGTCATATATCGCTATGCCTCTTGCCGATAGTCGGTCCTGTAGTGCCTGGGTTATGAAGTCTATGTCGTTCCCCTTCAGGTTCCCGTATAGGTATCTTAGGAGTATTATCATGCTTGTCATATCGTGGACGCTTGTCTCTAGAACCATAACTCTTGATCTTGCCCCGGCTACAGCCTTTTTTACCTCCTCTCCACTAACCGAGTTCTTTATGTCTTGTTTATGTGCTAGTATTGCGACCTTTGGTTTCTTGAGAGCATATCTCTTTATCATCTTCCTGACATACCTGTAGTACTCTTTTGCTTCCTCGAATCTGTCTGGTCTTGATGCGTCAACAACAAGTATTATGTGGTCCGCCGATGGAAATAGGATCTTGTAGAATTTTTCGTCCTCCCTATAGATTTTCTGTCCAGGTACCACGGCGATATTTAGGCCTGCCCGTGATAGACTCTCAATGCTGGTTGATGTTTTTGTTTTTAGGGCCCTGTTCCTATCAAGGTATTGTAGAAATAGTTTTATTGATGTCTTACCGGCATTATCGAGGCCCAAAAATACGGCGTTCACCATAATGATTCACCACAATATATGACCAATGGATACATTATAAAGCCACATAATCCCACAATAATATTTGGATAGACACACCATGTTATGCTATGAGTAGATATGTGAACAATATTGTGAGGAAATCCGATGTAGATGTCACAATTGGTATGGAGAAATTATCTGGATTCAGACCATACTTGAATGTCTGGAATGAGATAAAAATGACAATGGGTGTGGATACGAGGATGGATAAGAAACCAACTTGAAAAACTTTTATGATGAGCCAGACAAAGCGGGCCAGAAACCATCTTCTGGACGTAATAATGGATACTACTATGCCTATAACCAATGATGATGTATATGGGGCTATTAGGAGGATGGATGTTTCCCCCAGAAAATATATTGTTTGTCTAGGATAACCCACACCAATCTCTCCAATATTGAGGGCTGTTGTATATCTGGAAGCTATTATTGTGCCAGCATCTCCAGTTAGGGTCATGAGTAATGGCAGAACAATCATTAGCTCTGGGGCACCCATAAGGGCACTATATAGGCGGGATAGTAGGTATCCAGCAATACTGGACAAAACGACTGCATAGAATATTCCCAGTATACCCTCCCGAATAGTCTTTCTGAATTGGTAATGTCCCCTAAACTTAGTGGCGATAGTCCCAATAACAACAAATATTATTATACATACTATTGGGCCTATCTTGAATGCATATTTTGGATTGGACGGCCTAATTGTAATTATGGATACTAGGAGGAATATGGATATCATTATGTCATTAAGTGTAGACATTACTGGATAGACAACGTCATCTGGGTTTATTCCCCTCCTGAAGGAGAAAAAACCCACAAAACTCGTCATGAACAACGAGAAGCATAAGGCGAGGATTATCGTAAGCAACATCACGAAATATGTGAGGAGTATTATATAGATGTCCATAAAGAGTATAGCTATCATGGACAGTGCTATGAGCGAGTTAATTATAGACATCGTGGCGATTGACGCTAAGAGCGAATAATAATACTCCGTATTCCCCCCGAATCTGGGCTCTATCGTACCAATATGGAGAGATGTTGTGAGAACACCCGAAAAAATACCATTCCCCGCCCCCCTAATGGTGAGGAGTATTGGGAAGACACTAAGCATCCAAGGAGTATTCCTTAACATGGGGAGAAGAAGAATGGCGGCAACACTCCCAGCCAACAGATCCAATAGATCAAACAACATACTGAACCATACACTCCTTGTAGTCCTAAAGTATCCACATATGGTATGTCTCATGACCCTACCAAGGGCGGGCAAAGGCATCACATAAGGACTTCTATTTATTGTGATATTACACTTAAAAAACTTTCCACTAAGTGGACAATTATTATATTGGGTAATATCACATTATTTTTTGACACATTATTTAACAACGGGGATATTGATGGGAGGGAATAGTGGATCCAGGCTATATGAGCAGAAGGTAAGGGTTGCCAAGTTTTTTCACAGCGTTACTATACTCGTTACAATCCCAGAAATATTTATCTGGATTCTACTTTCTACCAGTTTTATATCCGCATGTTGGCTCTATGCGATTTTGGAGCCTACCAATGCTATCAAATTACTGGATGACCTGAAGAATAACCTATGTATGGTGGGTGCTCTGTGTATAGTACATGGTATTATACAGATCTCCATGCCTATGCTTGCTTATAAATCGAGGAGGCTATCCGGGATCAGTATCTTCCTACTCGTAACAATAATGATTTTGTTTATTGTAGCATCCATAATGCTTATATATGGTGGGGTCATGGTTATTGAGAAACTCCCATATCTAGAGAGTAAATGTAGGGAGGCACACAGGATGTATTCTATTAGTCCAGATAAGGCCAATGCTCTCCTGTTCGAGGCTAAGGGAGTATATTCTAGCGGAGCACTGAGATACGTCCAGATAGGGCTGTGGGTATGTTTTGTTGGATATATTGTTGCGATGTGGGGTCTCATCGATCTTAGGGGCGCTAAAAACATATGCGTTGGGTTCCTCCTCATAAGTTTTGGCCATCTGCTCCTATTAGCGTTGATACCCATCTTCAGTATGGTGTCTGTTCTAGGCTATGTATTTTGGCTTATTGGTGCTGGAAGAATGGAGAGTGATGTAATCAAGAAGTATGGTGGCGTAGAAAAATAGTAATATATGGTTACTGTTCACTTGTGGGTTCTTCCTTTTTCCTTATGGACATAAATAACATGAATACGGCTACTACCTGTAATATTGTGGAGTATAGTACTGAGTAGACCATATAGCTTGGTTTTTTGAGGGCGATATCTAGCATGTAGCCGAGGACTGTACCCGATATTAAGAAGCCCAGTCCATACGCGGTATTGAATAATCCATAGCCAAGCCCCCTCTTGGATATTCCGGTAAGGTCAGCTATTGCTGCTCTGTAGATGGATTCCTGCATGCCCAGTACTATACCGAAGCTTATGACTGAGAGGAGTAGGAATACTAGCGACCCAAAGGATATGAACGATATACTTACAAATAGTAGGGTGACAAATACTGTTGGGAGTATTGAGAGTATGAATGGTACTGTGAGGAATTTTATTCCATATTTATCATATGCTGAACCAGACAATGGGGCGGATACGGCGTCTATTCCTTGGGCAATCATGTATAGGATGGGTACAAACCATATTATGTCCGCAAGTAGCCCCGTGGCTAGGTAGAGGATTAGTGCTATATGGAAGAGTCCGGCGGTATTAAGGAGTACTGCTAGGGAGTATAGGTATACGGTTCTTGGGATCCTACCACCACCCTCCCTACCCACCCCTTCCAGTGCCTTAGCGACAGGTCTCTTCATTTTCCCATAGCCAAACATCAGTATGAGTACGAGGATTATGTAGGGTATTATCAGTATTGCGAAGGCCATCCTGAACCTGTCTATTTCCAGTACGCCTCTCTTTCCGAGGATATATATTGTGAGCGTCATTATTAGGGGTCCAACAGTCGCCCCTATCTGGTCAAAAAGTTCGTGGAGTCCAAAGGCCTTGCCCCTACCCATGGCTTTTGTCGTTACCGAGATCAATGTATCCCTAGCTGGTGTCCTTATGGCTTTCCCTATTCTCTCCAGAATTATTAGTATGACCGCAATCTCCCAGTGATTTGCTAGTGCTAGGAGTGGGATCGAGATTATTAGGCAGTAACCAATTATGGTTAGGGCCCAGTATGACTTTGTGGTATCGGCAATATACCCCGACACAAGCCTCAGCGCATACCCAAGAAATTCTCCTAGGCCTATGGCTAAGCCAACGATCACCGCTGGAGCCATTAGTAGTTTGAGGAATGCGGGTATCGAGCTGCGGGCCCCCTCATATATTATATCCCCGAACAGGCTTATTAGTCCAAACACCACTATTGCTGTCCTAGCAAGCCTTAATTCCTGTTCTCTATCCTCCATCAAACTAGCCACCCAAGAGAAATAGGGGGATTTCGATTTATAATATTGTGGCAAAAAAATAGAGAAGATACATTGGGACTACTTAGTATAGTTCTCGACTATATCGCCTCGGCCTGCATAAGTTCATCTATCAGATATTTCCCTACTCCCCTCACCTTTATCACGAGTTGTTTTGATTCGTGGGGCTCAAGGTCAAGCTTCCATAATACTACAGTCCCAATATCCGTCTCCTCCCTTGCGGCTTCTGGATCTATATTCAGTATCTCAAAGTCCTTTGGTACCACATGCTTCACCTCATAGTCAAATATGGGGAATTCCCCAGTATTCTCGATATCTATTCTCAGCTCGAATGTGTCCTTCTCTACTGGTACTACAGATTTCGAAACATTTACAGACCGCACTATATGTACCACCTTAATGGTGGGGGTCATATCCAGCGGTAGGCTCCTCTTGAGTTTTTCCCCTTCTGGCGTGGCTCCACACATCACCCTCAGGGGGAACTCCATCTCCAAGACATCACTCTCTATCTTCTCCATGGACAATCTATATCTGAGTTCTAGGGATTTACCAGTAGGCAAGGCTTTTTCCCCTGAGACCCTGACCAGTAGTTGTTTTGCGAATTGTTGCTCCTCGCTTTCAACAATCTGTTTCTCATAGTTCCTAATGGTTTTCCCATCTATCCTGACGGATATTTTTTCTGGGCTGCTCAGTCCTCTAGGTATGGGGTCAACTATCTCGACAAACCCTATGTCTGTGCCACCATCATTCATTATCCTTGTCGTTACCTCAACATAGTTGTCCCCTAGGGTCGGTAATTCTCTCTCCCCAACATATCTTCTCATTCTCTCCTCAACAACAACATCTACTTTCTTCTCAATGCCGAATGAGAGTACCCCTAGCTCTGGTAGTTTTGCCTCATAGACCCCCTCAGACTGCAGTATTACTCTCTCCTCAACACTTCCCCCAACCCTTATCTTGAGCTTAGGCATCTCCATTGATCTTACGGTTACTGGCCCAATACTAAGAATACCGTTTGGATCGATCTTGGCATCCCTAAGGACTATTTTTCCATTCTCCCTCCTAATAAAGTCCATATCTGGGACGGATTCTATGTCACCACCAACAAACTCTATTTCGCCCTCAGCCTGAAGCTCGAGGCCATATGGATTCTTGATGTCCACTGTCACATCCCAGACTCCAGGCTGTTCAGTCTTTTCCCTTCGGTTTACCCCATAGTTCATGAGGAACCTACTTGTTGCCCTCTCAACAAACAGTGTACTGAATGTCGCATCCTCAGTGGTTACCTTGATAATGACCTTACCGAACCCAACCTTATCCTTTGTCCTCGGGATGACCTTTAGATCCATAAGGCATGTATATTCCGAGCCTGGTTCACACTCAGTAATTGTCCATACAGCCCTATCCGAGTACGTACTTATGTCCCCAGCACTCTTCTCCTTAGGGATTATCTCGCTAATATCCTCGGTCGGTAAGTACTCAACAACAATCTCCCCAATTTTCCCCTCACCAGTCACTTTTATCCTCAGTAACAGTCCCACGATGTTCTCCGTATCATACCATAATACCCCTCCCCTATCTGTAGGCCCAGATAGCTCATAGGAGAAGACTACTGGTGGCTTATACTCCAACACATCATACTTTACCTCATAGACACTGTTTTCCTTGCCGTGCTCGGAAAGGCTCTGGATAAATAGTCTCTCATCGAGCGATACCTTGTCGGCATTCCCAAGGACAAGCTCCGTGCTGAAGACGGGAATTGAGGAGTTATTGGTGACCCTCAGAACTCTCTCAGACTTCTTTAACTCGATACCAGAATCACTAATAGTACCCTCCTCCCTCTCAAGGACCTCAACAATTACCTCTCCGACATATACCTCCGGCTTCTCAACCACACGTTCCTCCACGACTGGTGGTTTCTCCTCAACCTTCTTTTTCTTCTTCCAGAAGGCCAAGCAAAACACCAATATACCAGAAAAAGAAATACAAAAGAATATATAAATAGGGAAAGGCCACCAAAAAATACTATTCCCTAACCTTCCACGCGATCCTAAGCATCCTACCCTCAGATTCATCAATCTCTCTCAATTCCTTCTCATATCTCTTCAAGGCGACACGTATGGCATAGCGTATAAACTCGGAGCGCGATATAAATATCCCCTTCTCACACAGCCTATCTATCAGATCTATAATCCAATCCGGCAAACGTATGGACACAACCTTCAATGTAATCACCCACGATTACCCCAGTACATCATTTTGTACCCTATTATTAAATTTTGGTCATACGCTATCCAATACATTATTAATAACATGGTATACCCTCTGAATTATTTATATTCTGCTTAAAACACGAAAAGAGCCCAAAACTGATCTCTGCGCTAGTGTCACTCTGCCTGACTTCTGCTTGAGATCTCGGATACTATGCGTTACAGACTTTGTGGGGTATGTCTAGACACACATGTGAGGTTCCATGTATGGTGTTTTCCTTTAATATAAAAATATCATGCATCAGATAAGAATGGTGGTGGTATTGATGAGTGAGGAGGTGGGGGAGAAAAAAGAGGCCGAGGTAAAGAAGGAGCCTGAGGTCACTTCAGCTGAGAGGGTCACTATTAGGTCGTACCCAAGCATCACCGTCCAACTATACATATTGGGGATACTGGCACTTATTCTTGGTGTGGTCGAGTTTTTTGTTAATAAGACAGAATATACGAGGGCCTTCGGGATATTCTTCATCCTAGCTTTCTTCTTCCTATCAATAGTGGCCGCATTCGAGTTTCCAGAGACAAAATTCTTCCTTCTCATATCACTAATAGTGATCATAATTCTCCTATATGTACTACTGAGTTTCATGAATATTATACCGTCGATGGGTGGCCTAGGACGCTTCTACAACGCTATCAATGCCACATTCTCCTCCCACGCATTCATAGGTATGGGGATAAGCGCCTTATTCGTGGTGTTCCTGATATGGCTGAGTAGGAGGTTTAACTATTGGGTCATAGAGCCAAACCAAGTAATCCATAAAACAGGGCTTTTTGGGAAGGTGGAGAGATACCCAACAAGGAGCATGAGGTTCAGTATAGATATATCCGACGTATTCGAGTACCTATTATTCTTTAGGTCCGGCAGACTAGTCATGGACTTCCCAGACGAAAAGAAGACAGTAGTACTAACACTAGTCCCAAACATAAAACGGGTCGACAGAAAAATCCGCGAAATACTAGGCTACGTTGAGGTAGAATAGGTCATTAGCATTTTTTCTATACATTAATTCTTTAGAACTCCTCTTTTTTGTGTCACTAACAAGATTATGAGTGATCACTTAGAAGGCTCATTGGCTTTAAAGTAATGATACCGAAAATCACAGCCAATAATGAAGCCCCAATAAGACAATGCTTATTCTCAGCCTATCTTGAAACCTTTTTTAGTTCTGCCAAGTTTAGTATGTCTATCTTCTTGTCAGGAAATTCCCCAAGTATTGCTTGTTTGTTAGAATGTATATCACTATCTTCGGTCAACAGAGAATATCCCTTACTTATCGCTGTTGCTAATATTATGCAGTCTATGTAATCTGGTAGTATTTTCCTCAACTTAAATGACACTCTAATTATCTCAGGGTCATAAAAGGGAACAACATTGAACGCCTCCCTTATAGCATCTATACCCTCAGCAACTCTTCTATGCGGTACACCAAGCTTCGCGGCCTTGGCTTGGGCCTCAAAAAGTGTTATTTCACTCAAGTATATCTCCCTCGGATCGACAAAAATCTCGTTTCTTTCCAGTGCCGAGAAAAAATCGTGTTTTACTTTGACTCCCACTATAGGCAAAAAATACGTAGTATCAAGCACAATCATAAATATCACCTATCCTCAAAACTCTTCGATAAATCCCTCCTAAACTCCTCGAATTCCTCCTCAGATACTGAAGCGTATTTCTCCCCCCTAGCAAGCTCGAGGACTTTTAGTAAGCCTCTCAGTCTTATAGCCTCTCTGATAAGATCGTTAAGGACTTTGGAGATAGACCTAGTGTTCCCAAATCTACGCAGACTCTCCCGCACCAAAATCTCATAGACATCATCATCAAGAATGACTGCCGTCCTCTTCGACATAATACCACCTACAAACCTATAATATGATTAATCATATAAAAACATAATCATACAACAATATAACAAAAATCCAGAAATGTTATCTAAGGCATAAACGAGATATGATGTTTTGGTTGTATTGTATGTTGGCCCAAAGGTGTCTCTAATCCTGCATTAGTGCTTGGAGCATGGATCTACTACCCACTAGGTAAATGTCATCTATCATGAAGCCTCCCACAGGACAACACATATCCTTAGTCCATCATATCAAGAAATAGCTTGTATAGTCGTATAGGATATACAGAACTTTGATTTGATGTGTGTTGTTTATATTGCCAATGGCCATATTTTATTGTACCAGCATCTTTTGCTTCTAGTTTTCCATGTGCGAACTCAGATTAAATTTCTAGTTGTGTTATTCTGAGCCCGAATTCTTTTAATTCATTGCTAACACAGACCGAGGATATATTAGACCTACGTGCAATAAAATTGG
>CAZVPA010000094.1:0-6445 GCA_964628995.1 uncultured Nitrososphaerota archaeon
AATCTGAATAATCCTATTACCTTAGCCCTGAAACATGCATAGCATATCTGCTAAAACTTTTGATAGTATTCTTAATAAATAGTCAAATAGTGAAGTATATGATTGATGAAGCCATTTTTTAGTGGTGCCTCATTTGAGAATAGAGCATGCTCTAGCTGATGTAGAATTGGAGTATAGGGGGCGTAGGATTAAAAAGCGGGCACTAATCGATACTGGTGCCAGCAAGAGCATAATATCGAAGAGACTAGCGATGCAGTTAAATGCTTTCATGCCACTAGACGAACCATACATACTCAGAACCGCGGATAAGGATGGTAAGTTGATAATCTCTGGTTTCGCCAGATTGAAAGTAAAGTTTCAGGGAGTTGAGATTCCAGGTGGGTGCACATTTGAAGTTGCCGAGAATCTAAGGGAGGATATTGATGTTATTATCGGTAGACCTGAGATTGATTCTTGGGGAATAATATTCACCACCAAAGGCGCTAGACTCAGGAAAGTCCCCGTAGAGTTCGACATAATTTAGGAGTTATAAGTGAGTTTTTAATTTAATTCCCATTATATCTTTCCTACTTGGTGGCCATGATGATTGTCTACCATGTGTGTAGCATCAAGAAGTTCCTGACATACCTAAGGACTGGATATATTCTTCCGCCAGTTAGAGCTTGGGTCGATATAAAGGAGGCCGAAAGATTCAGTAAGCAGACCGGCAGACAAATAATCCTGAGGCTGAAATTCCCAGACAACAAAGTGAAGAGGCTTGAGGGACACAAGGGAAAGGCCGTATATATAGAGTACCCATTCCCAATAAAGAAGTATTTCAGGATAGAACACATGGAGATCAGAATAAGGGTCAGGAAACCATCATCGGGAGCCCCCTCGACCAAGTAGCAAACAAAGAAAAAAGGATAATATCATTGCTGGCTAGTATTCTTTCCTACCAAGAATAACGCCTATTATTACCTGGGAGATATATGGCCCTATAATCAGGAGGGCTATCGGTATGGCGATTATTATAAATGCTACATTCTGGAATACTGGTACTGTCGAGAAGGCGCTCAGTCCCAATAGTCCAAGAAACACCAGCATTTTTATTCTGATCCCGCTGGATATTCTCCTCAATTGAAGCCTTGTCTCCCTTTCAATGATTTCCTCCGGAACCTCCTTCTCGCGGAATACCGCTATTTTCGTTGCGGCTATTTTGATGTCCCTATACGAGTTTATTATGAGCACTGTGTATACGGATAAGTATGCCGTCATAAAGCTTATCGCTAGGGCTGGAGCTACTATTGGCCCCCAACTTGCCAAGTTCTCCAACACATACTCCTTTGTCCACTCGATATAGTTACATAGGTCAAGGATATATTTTAGTATGAGTAGTGGAAGCAAATACATAACAACATTAATTATGAGTCTGGATCTCTGGAACCTTCCAGCCAAGAAGGACTTCACGGCATCAATATATATCAATACTCCATAGAGTGCTATAGACAGCACCAACAGTGCCACTAGGATCATTATATCTATTCCCGGATCCAAAATGAGGACACCATATTCTGAGGGTGCCACACCCGCGAAAATGAGGGCGACTATTGTAAACCCAAGCAGTATCCAGTATATTTTTTCTAAGCGACCAACCCCCTTGCCCAACTCAACCCTCATTTCCTTCATCAACCTATAATACACTATCGAGACAAACATCGTGAATAACAAGACACCAAGACCCAGATATATGTATTCCTGGAGACCTAGAGTTACCCTCGGGACTTGGCTATGAATATAGACTGTTACAGAGCCTAACTCTAGTTCTTGGTCGAGGGTTTCTATGTATATGCTGAATACATATGAGCCGTGGGGCATATCCCTAGTTGATATGGAAAACCTATATATGCCTGGCTCTCGCTCGTTTGCCCTATATGTATATTGTGTTCCTCCCCCCTCCCTTGTAACCTTGGCGACCTTGGCGACTACATCAAGACCCGATATCGCCCTACCATCAACATCAGCAATCCTAACCATGATTTCTATCTCTGAATTCTGGTAACCACTCTCTGGGGCCGAGATATCATATATTATTTCTCCTAGGGTGGCCGTCAGATATAGTATCCTTGGTGTGTCCGGACTAATCATAAGGAAGGCATCAGTGAAGTTTGTTGGTAATATCGCTGTGTTTTCCTTAAAGTATATAGTTACCCGATATTCTCCATAGGCGAGAATACCGACGGGGATATAGCCACTCGCATTTGGTGTTAGGCTCAGTGTCGTATATTCCCTCTCGATATGGAGAATCACTGAGTGTAGAAGCTCGCCCTCAACATTAGCTATGCCAACTACTAGGTTGATTGCCCCAATACTAACATAAACTGTTGTGTTTACGCCTGTGGTTATGTCCACATAATCAGAGGCTATTGTCTCCATCTCTCCCCGCAATGTAACCTGTATTGACCCTGGAAGCATTGCTGGTAATCTTCTAAATGTAGCGTATCCATACTCATTCGTATATTCATATATTGTTGTGGCACTGACGATTAGACTTACTGTAGCATTTGGTATGAGCATTCCATCATGACCAGTGGCATATACTATGAGATCCGATAGACCCAGACGGAATGTATAGTTGGTATAACTCTCATTAAACATTATTTTTGTTTTGGTCGTGGCTTGTAATCCATATGGTGTCTGATATTCACATATGAGGTTTACATAATAACCCACCGGAACATTATAGAGTAGTACGTTTTCGTTATTTGAGAGCTCCATGCTTATTATTGGTGGGCCTAACTGAAGGGGCTCCACACGAATAACACCGCTTTCTATCGCGATATTCGTCTCCCCATCAACACTTATATAACTGAAGTAAACCTCCACGACGCCAAGCGACATGAATAGTGTTGTGGTACTACTTGTTAAATTGAGATAGGTACCGCCTGTTATCTCCAATGTGGATATCCTAAATGTGGCATTGGCGAGGATGTTTTCTAGTACATATCTACTACCATTTACCAAAATATATGCATTCTCTGTGGGCATGTCATCAAAAACTACTACACCCCTAGTACTCGTGCCCAATATGTTATAGTCTATTATTTGCCCCCCAGCAATGATATATAGTTCTACGAAGACCCCATCCAGCGAGTCGCCGAGAAGATTTTTTGTCTCAACTGTATACATAGAAACCGACAAAACAAATGACTCCTCCTGAACCCTATCCGTGATGTTCTTTTCGAAGATATCAACTATTATCATACCCCAAATACTGAAGTGGAGGAACTTTATGGAGTATGAGCCCTGAGGTATCAGGTCAAATGTCCCGACCCCATCATCTATGTGCTCCTTAAGAACAATAATGGGTGAGGATCCAGATAGATATATTAGTTCTATGTCAGCACCCACCAGTCTATTGAGGGTATCATATATGTTTATGGTAAGTTTGGAAATATTCAGGGGTATGCCTATCGAGAAACCATCTTGGACATCAGAAAGATTCGCGACATAGTTAGTTAATATATCGACCCCTCTGACATTACCACCAACATCAATCTTGAATGGTGTTAGGTTATATAGAGATGGCATTGGGAACTCATCCAGGACTGCTATGCCCCTCTCTTCAGCAAATATCGTCCCTACGAAAATCTGGTTCGCAGTTATGGCGAATGAGAATCCCGTGAGTTTCATGCTTTGATTATATTCAGGATAAGCATAGATACTTATGTATGTCAAATAGAACATCCTGAGGCTGAGGCTTTCATTATCTATAGTTATTGTAGTACTATTGGATACTAGGAAGTGGTACTCCGTCTGTATTGTCACATTGAGAGTAAAGTTCTCCCCATAGGGGGCATCACTAACATCTATAGACCCTATAACATCATAGAACATATAGCTTATGCCCGTCCGCTCAAGACTTATGTTTACTTGGTAGATATAGTCTATATGGCGGTCAGTGCCGAGGTAATGGTCATATATATCTATCCTCACATGGCTATACATCGGTAGGAGGATATCAATGAACGTGTTCTTTGTTAGGCCATCTATGATCGTATAGTTATATACCTCAACACCCCATATGGATATCCAGTGAGAGATATTTAGTTCTAGTTGGGAAATATACATGCTTGATGGGACTTGAGGGAATGTGTAGATTGGTCCTGTAGAATAGGACTGTTTCCAATCCATTCCCGCATGTTTATACTTAATGCCGAATCGGTCTACATCTGAACCATCATAGGTAACTACATGGATATCAAGACGATAAAGCTCCAGAGTTATGGTCATTGAGAGACTATATCCATACTGCCTATAACTCACAGTATCATTATATACTACAACATTGAACTCTGGCGAGAGGTAAGATACATTTATGATATACACGTTTCCAGTTCTATTATACAGGGGTATGTCAATTATTTCTGTGTATCCCCCAAGATCCGTTGATTTTATGGGGGAGCGAATACCACCATTATCCACATATACGTCTGCAGGGGAGACAGCATCATTATTCATGTCCATAACTCTGACACATAGCTTGCCGAGATCCGCAACTACCTTTTCATAACACTTGGTGTACCAACTAATAACTATGTCCTTCTGTTCATCTATGTCGGCACCCATGATCTCCTGTGTTATGTTGAAGTATACAGAGTAATTCCCGAAGGGTATATCCTTCATAAATACTTGTCCTTGTTGGAGTGGTTCTGTGATTTTCTCATCTGTTAGGTTAATGTAGGAGGAATTCCTTAATGTAAGTTCTACATATCCTGGATAGGTGAATGCCTCTGAGGATACCTCCGAGCTGTAGGCAATTTCGAATATGTGGTCACATATGGGCATTCCTATGCTTATATTTCCACCATGGAGATCCTCCGTTTGTATTGTTCTTAGTGAACTATAGGTGATTTCCCCGAATGTTGTTCCTGATTTCGCTGTTACATTATATGTCCCCGTTATCACTGGTTTATAGACGTAGACTGTATATTCTCCGGTGTCGGTGGATATGTTCATGATATCGAAATATGGGATTTCAACCTGATCACAAGTGACGGAGAAACTCGCGGTGATATTCACATATACTGTGCTTCCTGGGTCATCTGGGGCTATCTTATATGCCCATATATACAGATTATTGTCTCGTGCCTGGATGAATTGCTCCTTGTCAAATCCCTTCATGACGTCCGGCATATGATAAAAAACATCGATCAAATAGTCTATGTACTCGTCAAAGTTTATTTCGGCCCACTCGAAGCCAAGTGCGAGAGCGATATCCCTAAGGTAGAGCTCGTTCTCAACACCCATAACTACAGAGAAACTAGCCGCTTCTCCCGGGTCTATCATTATTGGTTGGGGTAGCTCTAGACCTATAACGCCGAACATTCCATCATAGAGATACTTTATATCCTCGCTGATGTTTGCATTCACAAAGTATGATCCTTGCTTGGTATATAGGGTGGCGTTATTCATATATTCTTTTGTCTCAATGATGTATGCTAGGGCATCGGTACCTGATCTCCCGAGACTATTAGCCGTCCAATACATATATGTGCATTCAAATGTGTCTATGTTTTTGGATCCATAGCCATAGGGTAGCCCCATCGCATTTCCCTTCGGGACATACTCATTCCCTGTTGTCTGTGGTGGTTGCTCTGGATCATCATACCAACTGAAGAACTGGAATAATGATCCACCTTCATAAGATGACACATTAAACCTATTATACTTCTCTGAATAAACGACCTGTGTTGGGGACTTGAGATACTCGTTTTTGTCGTAGATCTCTATTTTTGCGATGTATCCATTGAATATTGTTATTGTCTTATAGTACCAGTTTTGCCTCGAAAAGAAGATATATGTTATGTTCTCCACGACATTATACTTATCGGTATAGTTTATCGGTGTGGTGTTCTCGGTGTAGAAATCATGTATCGACGCATTTACAAATCTTAGTCTGCAGAAAACAGGCCCGAAGTCCCCCCAGATATGGCCACCTAGGAGATTTGGTGCCGTGGCATTATACCCATAGCCCATACCAAAGAAAAGTATATGTGTTTCCAAACGATATAGGCCGTTCAGGGAATCCTCCATATCCGTCAACCTTGACGTATCATTCCACCTCACCTCGAGGCCCGAGGTCAGTACGGGATCTCCAGTACCCATAATATTGCCATACGTAACATTAAATATTCCGGTCTTGAAGGCATATGAGTCATTCACCACCGGACTATACTCCTGGAAGATACCATTTGTAAGGATTTCATAGCGGATATATGGGTTCTCCACCCAGACAATTTTTGCGAGAATGGGGTTTCCTCCCGGACTGGATGAAGCGTTTATTTCTTTGATGCTCCTTCCAAGGGTAAAGTTGTATGTCGTGCCGTTCTCAAACATCACCCCAATTTTGTCTATGAGCCCACTACCCGCCTCTATTGCCGACGAGATATCATAGGTCTTTGTG
>CAZVPA010000094.1:6455-10321 GCA_964628995.1 uncultured Nitrososphaerota archaeon
GTATAAATAGTACTTGGCTACAGATTTTGGAGTAGCATTATAGTAGAACCATAGGTCGAAGCTCTCCATACTACCATTAGGCATCAAAGTAACATTGTCTACCTGGAATAGCACCGTATTCCCCTCGCTATCAACTAGGACAAGGGACGCGTTGAATGGTCGGGGAGTAATACTTGTGAAGTTAAAGGTAACCTTGATGGGCCACATGTAGATATTACGGTCAACATCATTACTAATAAATATGGGTATCCTATATGGTAATTCAGGTATGTGCCACGTACCACCTGTTGTCTGTAATATGGAAAAACTCTTAGAGCCACCAGCATCGGTATTCCTACCTGCCCTTAATGGTCTAGAGTAATAGTGTGCAGGAGCATAATCAGTATGGGGGTATTCCTCATGAGGGCCATTACCCACTTGGGTAGTCCTACTATGCCCCCCATGATAAAGTTGCATAAGGGGGGACAAACATATCAACAATACTAGCAGAAGACCATATCTCATTTTGAATCTCCCAAAACAATGGAAAGGAATAATCTCGTTCACCCCGCGACCAACAATAGACCTAGGCCTCCCCTTAGGAGTCCTAGGTTTTTGCGGATAAATAAATAACAATATAGGAAATTTAAATGAATGAATTTATTATGCGAAATGTTATGTATACTTAAGTGTGGACTCAAGCGCCCCCAGAGTCCTGTCGGGTCTCTCGTATTGTCTAAGATCCATAGTACTGGGTCTCATGTGGCTTAGGATCCTATGAGTGTGGTTATTATCCTCATAAGTTCTTCGAGTTCCGATCTGTACTCATTGTATATGTCCCCATACTCTACCCTTATTCTTCTTATTATCCTTACGGTTTTTATAAGGCTTTCTAGGGGATCCCCCCTCATTTTTCCAGCGTCTTTTGCGAGTGCATCGAAGACCTCCGCAAGCATCTCTACGAGATGTCGTGTTCCCTTTCCATACATTACTGGGTTCTCCTCCTCAAGGGCAGTTCTAACTTTCTCCATGAGCCCCAAATAGATCCCCTTGATCTCCGAGAAGGCTGGACTATTCTTCATTCTCCTGATTCTCCTCTCAGCATCACGAATTGCCTTGATGAATCTGTCCTTAAATTCCCCGAATTTTTCCGGTCTCCTGACCATTTCCCTAGGTTTCTCCTCTATTGTTTCCCTCTCTATCCCAACCAGGCTTAACTGTCTGAAGAATTCCTTTACCCTGTCTGGGTTACCCGATTTCGATATCGCCTCACTATATGCTAGTTTTGCTGCTCTCCGCAGGATCCTCATCTGTTCCTCGACTGGGAAGACAAATGTGAGGCTTGATATTTCACTGCTCAGGAGTCCCTTGCTCCTACCCCTCAAAACATCGGCCCAGGAGTCGTGGGGAAGTCTAAATGAATACCTAGGAGTCCGGGCTAGGTATCTACATATGTGGTGGAGGGTATCACTACCCAGTAGTATTGTTTTTGGTGGAAGTTCTACCCCCCTTATCTCTCTAGTAGCCTCAACAAAGACCGCATTAAATAAGTCCTGATGCATCTCATATTCGGGCATTAGTGTCATTATCATCAGTGTTAGGAGAACCTCCCTCCTATCATCCCTATCCCCTAAGACATCCCAGAGTATTTTGTCCACATACTCCAGCATTCCCTCTGGGATCCTCCTCGCAAAATCCAGATTCAGCATTCTTCTTGTTGCTGTTAGATCACGTATTACCTGCCAGATATATACTGGTAGCCCCATTGCTTTCCTAACAACGATCACTGCTGCCTCCTTCTCCACCTCTATTCCCTCCCTGCTCGCGAACCTATTAAGTATTGTTAACAGATCCTCCTCATCCATTTCCCGCATCTCAATAATCTCGAAATGTCTTCTAGGCTCGTCACCAATCTTTCTCCTTAATAGGTCGAGCTCCTCTATTCTTGATGTAGCAATAATCATCCTCGCATTGTTCTCGATTATCGATCTCACAGTTCTCTCCTCTGCTCTGGGTAGGTCATCAAAGAATAGAAATATCCCATGTTCCTCATGTTCCCTCCTGACATACTCACCATTTACTATTTTCGCCACCATGTAGCCCTGATCCATTAGGCTCTTCAGTATCACTGCCAGGAATGCTGTTTTTCCAGTCCCTGCACGGCCAATGATGAGGACATTTTTCCTTGCCCTTAGGGATTCCAAGGCTCTCCTAAACGCCATATGCCGGTGTGCATCAAAAATATATTCATCAAAAATGTATGTTGGTAGTCGGAGAAAACCCTCTGGCCCGACGAGCTCGTCGCTAGATCTTATCAACTCATAATACATTGTAACCACTAGGTAAGACTATGTATCCAATACATAACTGATACTATGTTAAAAATATCACCATAAAGTATAGGCCATCAAATATGTTAGTGGGATAGACCCCAAGATACTATAGAACATTGAGCCCCTTCCTACTATAGAGTTGGTACATCAGTATTACCCTAGGTGAATGCCCGTTTACCAAATGGGTGTCTACCTAACATATGCGGAGGAAAAACAGTTTTAATATATCTACGGAGTTATTTCACCATGGCAATCAGTTATGCCCCAGATTCTCTTAAGAATGTATGGGAAAACAGGAGTCCTAGCTGGCTTTTATTGGTCAGGGATCATGAGTTTTGCTGAGGAGAAATGGACAGTATTGAGGGGAGTCGGAATATTTGTCCTCGAGCCTATACATGGGGAATATGCATGGATATTTCCTCTAACAATCCCTGTATTCTCTCAATGAACCCAGCCGACCCGATCACTAGGAACATTGTCCTCGCGAAGTGTTTAAAGACAAGATTTATAACCCTGACCAATGTATATCCCCTAAGCACCCTTTTGGACTTCCAAGGAACAAGCCTATCAGCCTGCGACAGCATGTCCCTCCAAGCCCTACTCCCATAGACGAGAAAATTCTTATAGTATAGCTCACATAGACGAGCCAAGAGCTCAGAGCCATCGCGGACCGTATCGGCTATACTTGGACTAATACACACACTACAGATAATCGATACAAACTCTAAGAAATTTGGATCCCTAATATTACCAATGTTGGCATCCGGAATTATCCTCCTCAATAATTCCCCATCAATATTTAATAAGACCTCCATAATCCTACCGAAATCCCTCCGCTTAACGTATAGGTTAAAGTAGATATCCATATACCTCGCGAGGTCTCCACAGTGTTCATACACATGATGAGCATACTCATGGATTATGGTTCCAGCATCAATCCTCGACCTCGAGACCATACCAGGACTGAAGGGTGTGTATCCACTACGGAAACTGTCCAGTTTTGTCGACACATAGCCCGTATAGATAGCTATTGCCCTGTCACCCACAGACCTCGACACAGACTCCTCAGCTATAATAAACCTATGGAGAACATCAAACCTATAGGGATCCCCACGATATATTTTTAGCTCTCCCCTACCCCTTATGATGAGCCTCCTAATCTTGATGTTTCTCAGCCTAATATATCACACCCCAATATTTTCCTACATCAAATACCAGTATCGTTAACAATAAAACACTAATTCTGGGAAATTATATATCAGTCTTGAGTACTATTTTTAATTTTATGTTTCTTTAAGCTATAGAAACTAATAATATGGGGTATCATGCAGACTACACTATTAGACTTTTTTGCTGCCTCGAAAATCGAGCGTCTTCGAGCCCAAATAAAAGCCTTCGTAGGAGACTACTGGAAAGATAAATTTAACATTAAAGAAATAACTTTTGTAAGAGCAAAGTTATTCTAATACGTCTAAACTCGTGTGGATAATCCAAGAGGAGGTATGGATGTGTGCTCTAGGCTAAGTGGAAACAAGCTTATAAGCAATGTTATGG
>CAZVPA010000095.1:0-10255 GCA_964628995.1 uncultured Nitrososphaerota archaeon
GGAGTTATGATGCTCCTCTCCGTAGCCTAAGAAGATTGGGTAATAGGATCTCAGTCGCAAAACGAGCTACATAGGGCGTTTTTGTGGCTTTGTGGGGCATGCGGATTGTGTGGCCGCCTTTAACATAGCTGTGAGGAAGAGAGCCATACGGGTGAGTCCCGCCTTTTGGCGGGATAGCCCTAACGGGCCGATGGCCCGGCCCAGGCCACTCCACTGGGATCTTTCCCAGTGGAGGGTGGCCGAACCTCCCCCGCCGGGGAATCTTAGGATTCCCCGCAATTTCATTGCGGGGAGGAGGTCAAATCCTTGAGCCAGTTTAGTTCTTTCTTTATCTCCTCAATTGTTCTCCTAACCATTTAAGATACACCTAGCTCATGAGAAGAAAATCGAGTAGTACTTTAAGGGTCTGCCCGTATGTGAACAATACGCTATGGTTATGGCTATTGATAATAGATTATGGTTATTTGGTCTTTTTTGTTAATTTTTATATCTTTTACCAATATTTAAGTATATTGGAATAATGGCGTCGAATATGGATGTGTTAGTAGGGAGAGTAGATTCGCTTGGCAGGGTCTATATACCGGCTAAGTGGAGGAAAAACTGGCGGAAGGTTATCCTGGTAAGACTTGAGGATGGCTCGATACTCATAAGACCCCTTAAGAGATCATTAAGATTCTCTGATCTGTTTGACTCTATAGAAGTTGATGTGAGTCCTGAGGAATTCCTTGATTTCCATAGGCTGAGGTCGAAGATGTATGAAAAAGTTCATTGATTCTAGTGTATTTGTCTATGCATATCTGAAACCACGTAGAAAACTGACTGAGAAGGAGAAGAGAGTGAAGGTTCTTGCGAAGGAAATAGTGAGTCACCTAGAGAGGGGGGAATTGGAGGTCATAATGACTGTTGTTCATCTTTCAGAGGTACTGAATATACTAGAGGACCGCCTCAACCTGCAGACATCCCTTAGCTTTCTTGAGCTCGTCCTAGCGAGCGAGAATATTGAAATAGTACCTGTTACTCTCCATGACTATCAAGCAGCACTAGAAATAGCTAGAAGATATGCCGTGAGTGCTAATGATGCAGTAGCATACATAAAGATGTGTGAGATGAAGATAGGAGAGATCTACACATTTGACAAACACTTTAGAAATTTTGAAAAAATAAAGGTTGTTCCAGAGCCCCATGAATATGAATAATACTCATTAATAGGCTGAAGAGATCCTCCCAACAAAAAGGCCATCATCGATGTTTGGTTTAATTGCGGATTTTGGTGGTTCCAGAAATGATTATCTGTGATCACGCTACAGCATCAAAGCGACTATACAGCAGTGCTGAATCCAATAGCTTATAAAAATGTAGATTTGCCATGTTAAATCATACTATGAGTCCCCATACCTTTAATGAATTACATACTTGGAGAAGTGGGTGTGGTGGTCTCCCCCGCCAGTTTGTCTTGGCTACTACTCCAATTAGAGGAGTTCCCTTTTGGTGTCCTTTTTGCCCATTAATCCTAATGATAAACAGTCTTTTTGCTTTATGTTTGCCGATTTTCTTAGATAGCACGAGGTTTGGCCGAATATATATGTGGGCAAATGGAATGATAACAAAGCCTAGTAGGTGTATTCCTTTGTAGTGTATACATTTTTGATTTCTCTTTCCCATCCTTTCTATAGCATTAAAGAGTACCGTATTTTCAATTTCTACATCCAAAAAATTATGCTTCTTCTGCTTACCCAAGACAAACTGGCGGAATAGTTCTGATAGCCTATGCCTCCTTACTTTATCTATGAAGACTAGGGTTAGTAGCCCGTCCGTAAAGAGACTAAGTGAGTACCTCAGCGAATATATTGTTATGCGACCCCAGAGGTCTTTCGGGTGTACCAGATACATATGGAGGCCGCATGGATTTCCAGAGTCATAATAAATATGGGGTGTATCCAGAATTCTGAGTCCGCGTAGTTTGTTCAGGTTGTTAACGTCACCCAATAGAACTATGGGAAAACGCATTTTGATTCTTCTACTTATATTGATTCCTCTGCTTAGGATATGGTATAGCTTGCTCTGACCAAACGGAATATTTTGTTCTAAATGATACGGATTATTCAAGTAGTGATATAGTTCTGCGAGATGGTCATACAGTTCCTTCGTGAAAATATTTTCTAGGTACTTGTGAAGAGACACCGCAATAGCTGGCGGAAAATTGGCGTCTATAACCTCTATGATCATGTCTTGACCATCTATCGTGATCTCAGTAAAAAGGTTAAACCGAAGCTCTATCATCTCACGGATTTGGCGACAAATTGTCATATGTATCCTACTAGACCCTATTGGGATTGCTTGGAAGATGTTCCTTATGATATATGTATTCCCACCATCGAATTCCACACGCAACATAGCGATCACCTATTCATTGGAGCAGACATATAGAACTAGGGAACAAGTCTCGCAACAACAACAGCCAGGGATAGGATTTGCTATGTGTCTATGAAGCATGTTAAGGATATCTATCTTTAGCTTGGACGGCATTCCAGGCCTGATAATTGGATAATAATCGCTCTTCCTTATGTTTCTTCCAAACGAATAAAATATACATCCTAGAAAAATATCCATGTCCCGAGGAGTCATGTTACCATAGATCCCATCAGTATCCTTAGATAATATGTCTACGTGATGTAGCATCAGGTCGATACATCTCTGGGGTGGTTCAACAAACCTTTCGACCAATGAAAACGCCATATACTCGCAGAACCCCTCCTCCATTTTCCTAGGAAGAAACCCATATGTAAATATCCTGTCCTTTGTCCTGAGCTTCAGGGAGACATCATCGATTATATGGTGGGTGAATTCATGCCAGAAGACATAGACTACAAATGTATTCCATAGAGATCCCAAGAGCCCTTGCACATCAGACACTTTTGTACCACTTATCCCCAGAAATCCCCCCACGACCCTCCTAAATGTGTCCTGCATCTTGTCGAGCTTAAAAACAATGGCTGGGCCTGCCGCATGATGAGGGACATAGTAGGCCAGAGGGTCATCAATTATTGCTTCATCTAGGAATTCTCGACAACAGAAGGGTCCCTCTACTTGCTCCCATAGTTTTTCCTCAAACTCCTTTAATACGCTGTTTATTTCCACCTCCATACCAACATTGGCAAATTTAGTCTCCTCAAGTCGTGGGCTCCAGCTGGATCCATCCAGAAGATCTATTTTGACTATCAACACTACTCACCCCCCCAAACAGCATACCCTATAAATATGACCATACGGAATAGGTTCCCAGAATTTTCCTCTCACACCGCACAGAATCCAGACGATCTTGGGGCCCAAATGGACGACACGGCGGACGAGCTCGGAATGAGTAGCACTATCAAAATCACTATAGAGGATGATGAGCAAACCAAAATTGAACCTATGTTTCTTTGTAAGTGGTGGCTTTCGAACAAATTGATACCGCCTGAAGAATCCGACGAGGGTATTAAGGGGGCTGTTCTCATTCTCCGCACATTCATCAACAATACTGTTGATGCTTGGGAGTTCCTTGGGCCCGTAAACAGTAATGCCGCCATCAAAACATATGAGCCATAGGTTTATTTGTCTCCTCAGGTGGTGGTTATGAATACTATAAAGTACCCTTAGTACTTCACCATAACAACCAGAGTGGTGCCTAGATGCTACTAGACAGGTCACAACATCGATTACTGGGACTTTTTTCTTAACGCCAGCAGGCCAGTAGATAGTCCTAAACCTCCTATGGTGCCAAGCATACTTACGACTAGGAATAGGATACCTACGCGTATATTCTCGGATAATATTCCTTATGAGTCTTGTTAGTGATATTGTTAGGCTCCTATAACACCCGCAAGCCATTCCCCTCACCCAAAGCTCTAGGATTTCATCGTCGGGATCACGAACAAATCCAAGAATCCAGAGAGATATTCCTTTAGTCTAGAGAGACTATTCTTAGACCCACTGCGTACTAGGACAATATTCACTATCTCCCTCAAGGAGCCATAGAATTTCCTTGACATATCATCTATTATTGCCTCAATACTTTTTTGTCTAGCCCTATCATACCTCTGGAGTACTTGGAGTAGTTCATTAAGGGTCATATCCCCCCGCAGTTCCATCCTCCCCCCCGCAACACCACATCTTTCAAGGGTCATGATCATAGACACCAAAAATATATGGAGTAGTGCCTCCACGACCCACATAACAATGTATTTTATCCTCTCCTTCTCGTCCCTACGTTTGCCCAAGTTTTCAAGTTTTCTCCTTAGCCGCCTTATTATGAAGTCATGGTACCCATCAAGAATAATTCTATATATCTTCCTGCCTTTCTCCTCCTCAAGCTCAACCACGCCCTCAGCCTCAAGCCTATTCAACACATAGCTAAGACTCGACTTACTCATCCCCAACCTACGGAATAGATCCCTCCATAATGCTACCCCAACCCTCATGAGAAACCCCAGAACCCTAACCTCACTAGGAGTTACCAGATGCTCCTTCCTCCGGGTAGGCTTAAGCTTACCCTCCAACAATATATCACTAAGAATAAACCTATTCCTATGCCTCGAAAAAACCGAGCGATACAGTAGCCTCAGATATAGCCAAATAAACCAGCTGACATCTGGATGGCCGCATAGAGTCTCCACCGTATGCCTAAATATCGCACAAGCAGCATTGATACCAACATCAACATAATCATCACCCATAACCACATAGCTCTTATCAACACTCTCAAGATCCCCAGTTTCAGTAACATCCAGGAATGCCATACGTCCTAGTGCTATCTCAAACTCATCCCTTATCATATCAAAAATACCGAGAATCAGCCTATAGGGACCAGCAAACATGAGACCATAAAACGGCTTACCCTTCCCAAGATAATACCTAAATATCCTCCATGGACCACAGAAACGTGTGAAAAGATCAACGACAAACTTTGGATAGAAAATGTCCACATCTCCACTCCTCAGAACTATATATCGCCTCCTCCTATCAAACTCATCCCTCTCAACATCCACGATATGACACCACTGGAGAAACCTAATAAGCCTATGGAATGTGGTCTTACTTAGCCCCCTAACACCCCACTTGTTTAGCATCTTCCGCACCTCATTATACGCACTACCCCATAATATTCTTCTATGACTCCGCTGCAACCTAGACAAGACGATACTTAAGGCCATCTGAGCATATATGGGCCTGACCTTCCTTCTCACAACAACCACCCCATTATATTCAGCAATAATATATCAATACGCAACATTCTTTTTAAAGATTTTTTTTCTAACACAGAGCTTTTAGGTAGATAGAAAAATAAAATTAACAAATGTTCAGTAATATTTGCCAGTACATATCACGGGTTTTGAAGTTATTTATGTGTTCTGCTACTGGTGTTGTTTGGTTATACTCATTTTTGTATGATATGTCGAGGGATTTCATACTTATCTACTTACCATTTTTTGCGTTTGCGTTTTAGTATGGTCATCAATATCAGAATTATTGCTATGGCTAGGAGTATTATCAGGATAGGGGATGTGGGTTCTTCAGATCCATAGTATCCTCCCCAAGCCTTCTCTAGAACCCTTATAGTTGCGGTTGCTGTGCCGCTACCTCCATTACTACTATATGTTGTTACTGTTACTGTGTAGTCACCCTCCCTTGTGCCCCTGAATGTTATGGTGAATGATCTTGTGGAACCACCATCTATGTCCACTGGGTATGATGGCTCAACACTTATGAGGTCTAGTCCCGAGGGGGAATTCACCTCTACCCTTACACTATTTGCGGTGGCCCCGCCCGTATTCTTAACTTTGACTACAAGCTCGACGGATTCTCCCCGATAAATAGTACTCCTACTAAATTCGCATGATACTATCGCTATTGAGGGTGGACTTAATATACTAACCTCCCTCCAGATAGCCCACACAACCCCATCATCAACCCACCCATACCATTCCTTATGCTTTTGCGACACACCAACCCTACGCTCATAGATGCCTGGCGTGATATACTCTGGTATCGCAAAATCTACACTCCCCAAATACTTCTTCTCACCAGGGTTTATGTATACATCAGCAGTACTATACCATGCCGTCCCCTCCTCCTGCCACTCCCATTGAAGCCAAATCCCATATATGTAAAGCTCACTATCACCAGTGTTTTCGAGCCATACATCTACATAGCCAGAGACTCCAGGGTATAGCTCATCAGGATACATACTAACATACGCGACCCAATCAAACCCAGGTGTCCCACGCAATGGAATACAGCTAAGGCATATGCAAAGTAAAACAAGGAACACTACATACTCGCGACCCAACGCAAGTCACCTCTACAGTATAAAATTAGCGAACAAAGATGCATTTTGAGATTTTCCTGAACAAACTATACTATCTCATAGAGACTGTATAATTCACATAGCCGAGTGCCTATGGAAACTGTCTTAAGAACATTTTTATGAAAAATTACTCGTCAATAATTACCCCAGAAAACATCCTATCTCTCCTCCATGGCTACTAATATACCCCGCATGCAGACTCATATATTCACATCAAAATCTAATAGACAGACTATTTTTAGGTCATTACCATCAATTTTGGTGCAGTCAAATGTTTCATTAACACAATAATACCAAATTAAAATGTACTAGAAGCCTCAATTATTAGATAAGTATATGCTTATTCAAACGAAGTTCAGCGAGATTTTATATATTCTTTTTTTATTATGTGTAATAGTGAGGTTTTTTGTGACTAGTATGTTCATTGAGCTGGACTCCAAAGAAATTGAGAAATTTCTCCAAAATTTAGCTGACGCAATATATTATGAGTTGATACCATATGTCGAAGCATGCATTCCACGTGTCAGAGAATGGATCGCGATTGTAGGAAAGAGATGGATTAACTGGCCGAATAGTATAAATAAGGATGAAGCCCTTATCCAATTTCTTATTTTTAAGTACGATTTATCTTTGTCCTTTGGTCTAGGTTTGGCATTAGTGATAAACTATGTCGACGAAAACACCGAAGGATAGTATTGCTGTTCTGCTTGATTTCTGTAAGTATCTTTTGATTGAGTGGTATGCTCCGAAGGGGATGTATTGGGTCCCTCTATTACGACTTATGGACGATGCATATAGTATTATTAATTTCTATGATAGAAAAGACTACCGATTGCTCAAAAAGTTTTGTGACAAGAGAGATGAAAAAGGTATAATTGAGACGAAGATCAACAAACTAGAGAGAGCACTCGGGAGCATAACAGATGAGCTGGACTCGATCCTTGGTAATCCTTGCGAAACGAAAAGAAAAATTGAGGAACTTCTCGAAATTCTTAACGATGAAAGAGGGCTTTGGGTTGCCTCGCACTGGCTCACATATCTTTTCGATAAATTCGTTAATCCGGATACTGTCTGGGCTTTTAGACCTCTATTCTATGGTCTCCTACTGATATATCCTAGCCATAGGAGAAATTATGAAGAATCCCCAATCAGGTTAACTCCAGATGGTATATTTGTTAGAATTCCAGATGGCGAACTTATAGGCACGATCCATGTCATTAATGATAATGGAGTTCTATTTAAACGTATCTTTGCTCCCCATCTTGAATTAGAATTGGACGAAAGAGCTAAAAATTTCTTTCGAGCATCCATGAAGAGATTATTCCTAACGCTTGAAATGTTGGCTCCATATGATATGAACTTCTGTAAATATCTTCTTGACATGTATCATAAAGACGCAAAATGCGGAGTCGTTGCATTGAAACTTGGTGCTATTCTTGATATTCTTTTTGGCTTAATTGAGTTAATAAGAGAAGACAAAGATATAATTAAATCAATAAAGGATCGAATCAAAAAATATAGAGAAAAACAAAGGTCTCTAGATCCGTTAGACCATGAGAAAAAGGAAGAACTTAATAAAGAAATAAGGGAACTTGAAAAGAAGATTAAAATCTTTAAGGAGATCAATAAAAAAGTCAATAAGTCTGTATTATTAAAACCCCTACCTGACGACATGATAAAAGAAATTCTGAGAGAATCTAGCCTTATTTTATCCCAAAGATTACAAGCAAGCACCGTCGATAAATTGTGTGGATTTCTCAAAGATAACAAAGTATTTGGAGATAAAATTTTGTGGGCAGCGTTAAAGGACTATTTCCTACAGTACGATCAAGCACTATCTCTATGGAGTTGCGAAGGAAGAGTTAACTCGGAAAATTGTTTCAAGAAAGACTTTGAACCTGTGATAAGATTCCTAGAATTTCATTTAGGGCTCGAGAAGTGCAACAATAAAGCAAAAAAAGAAAGCATAGATCCTAAAGTTGTGGATAACGAATACTACAAAGTAATAAGATACCTACAGTTTCCTATGGATCGCTGGAATGAAAGATTTTTTAGTGCATTAATAGAGCTCAAAGAAACGAAACAAGTAATACTCTCGATTCTAGATAAATGTTCAAGTAGTGCTGATCCAAAAGAAAAACAGAAGAATCTTAATGAGATCCTGAGAAGTAGAGAAGGAAGACGTTGGATTGTTTGGAAAATTGCCGAGAAATACGATGCATCCCCCATCTACATGGATGCCTCGTACTTTATAAAAGATAGTCTCAGAGTTATGGGGACTGGACATTTCAAGAAAAAGAGAATAGAAAGAGAAGTCGGAGAAGGAATTAGAAAGCTGATTATAATTCTAAGGCGTTCGAAGATGGATCCATATCAATTGGCAAAAAGGTTAGCTAAACCGATATAGTTGCGATGAACTATTGTGCTGAGTATTCAAGTGTCTGCTTTTCATAGAAATGATACTCAGCAGATGTTCATTCAACAGTTCAACAAGGAAATTTCCGTGTAGGCATGATTTCGTGGATCTACATTGTTCTAGTTTAGAATGAATAAAACGATAATTTGTGAAGAGATAAGCACCCCCTCATTGAATGAGGATTGTCGTTGAGACTTTGGTGCATTGATTCGCGCTAGAATCTGGGAAGTATGGATTGTCATTCTTCATGTGCGATATTATATATGTGGTTTTTGTGAGGTATATGGACAGCTAAATATTTTGGTGGTGATTGTTGTGATGCCTTTGGTGCGGAGGTTGCCTCTTTCTTTTGAGTTTAGTATTGATTTTTCGGGGTCTAGGAAGTCGCGTGTTTGGGTTTTTACGCTTAGGGATGTGCTATTTGCCGCGGTGTTGACTAATGTTGAGCGTTTGGAGAGGTTGTTATTGGATGATGTGACCCTTGTATACGTCCTTAAGAGTTTTCTGAGGGCTTACTATGATGCAGAGGATGTCAGCATTCGTTGGGTAATGAGCTATACACCATTTAACAGAGAATACCCAAAAATCTATATGGCGTCTATCTCGGTGACTAAGGCTAAGGCTTTCTTCGTACTGGACGATGATAGGGATTACCTTGAGACAAGGGCGTTCTTGGTAGTAACTGAGGGGGAAACAGATGGTTTGCCTGATGAAGTATTTAATGTGGTAAGGACTCTGAGAAATGTTGATATAATACTACCACATAAGTCTTAAAGCATATTAATCACGTGGTAGTTGATATAGCCTCGCATAGATGGCCCTAAACGTGATGTTCTTGGCCTCTGTGAGTGGGACTAATCTACCATCCATAGGATTGGTGTGCATTCCAGATTCTTAGTGGGTCATCTATTGTTGCCTCTGCGATTTTAGTGGTTAATTCTAGGTCGCGCTTGCTGTAGCTTTTTGGGGGTCTCTCCTTTTTTAGCATGAACTTTTTGTGTTCCTCTTTGGAATGTTATGTGATGTCTATTGGCATCTTTTCGTTTGGTTGATTATTTTGAGTGCTTCATCTAGGAATTCACTTAAGCGTGTCTGTCTATGTGTGATGTGTTTGTCTGGGTCTTTTGGAGGATGTTTGTGCCATCCTCTTATTGTATCATAATCTATTCCGAAGATTCTCTTGCCGTGAGAGACTAAAGCGAATGCTGTCGTGCCGGTTTCCTCGTTAAAGTATATCTGGATGAATGTTTCTTTGGTTATTATTAGCTTATACTTGAGAATGGGTCCCTCAATGAAAGTTTCTACATTTTTTGGCTTTACTCTAGCAAGTTGGGAGAAAATATCATTGAGGAGCTCTGCTATTTTTCTATAGCCCACCGTTTCTTCAGCCCCTCATAATATTTCTTGAGCGTCTCAAGGGACTCCCACTCCCAGAAGTCTCTCTCCACATCATATTTATAGGATTCGTCAGAACCCAATATACGCCTTTTGAA
>CAZVPA010000096.1:0-10230 GCA_964628995.1 uncultured Nitrososphaerota archaeon
TGAGCCCTAGGTACCCGACACCAAGGCCGGGCCCTAGGGGTTCAGCCTAGGCCTATATGTTATATGAAATATTTTTTCTTTTATAAGAATTACCTTTTTGGTGATCATATGGGCTATATTCTTGTTCTCGATAGTAGTGGGAATTGGATTTTTATTGCTTGTGTTGTTTCAAGGCAATGGGTTGACCTCGGCTTCTTTCCTCATGTCGCTAAGGTAGATAGGAGAAAACGTTTGGGCATCATCGTTAGGGTTCTTGACTTCATAAACAAGTCCTGTTATGGTGTATGTATCAGGGCTAATATTATCCAAAGGGTAAGAAGATTGTGTGGTCAAAGGATAAAGAAGAGGACTGCTTGGGAGGGGACTATCAGATGGGTATTGGAGCGCCTTGCTAATCATCTTAAATCGAAGGGTATATGGCCTGTGGAGAGTATTGTTGCTGATGGTGAGTTCGCCATTTTTCGTAGAATCATAGAGGATGTTTTCCGGACGGGCAATGTATATTTTGGGAAGGAACGCATACTCATACTGGCTGACGTATTAGCATATGTTAACTTTAGGATGAGACACATCCTAAAGAAGTACCCGAACATAGTGGAAATGTAGCTCAATATGGCACTAGATATCACATCTGTGTGTTCTATTGCGATGATTACTTTGTTTTACTGCCGATAGGAACAGTTCTCCATCTATTACTGGGCCCTCTATGCATAGTCTTATTGGTGTATTTCCTAGGGTGCATGATCCACATAGGCCTAGACCACACTTCATGTATTCCTCTGCAAAAACCCTGCATGCTATATTGTGCCCCATACAGTACGTTGCTATCTTGACTAGGAGAGGTTCTGGGCCACATACAACTACTTCATCATAGCTACTTTTGGATAATATTTTTGATGCCAAATCTGCAGCTGTGCCCCTATAGCCTTTTGATCCATCATCCGTTGCTATGTACACCTCCCCATATCTTGATGCCTCCTCTTCGAACAGGAGGAGACTCCTCGTCCTTGCCCCTATTATTATTGATACCTCACCACCAACCTCGTGTATCTTTTTCATTGTATATACTAGTGGTGCGACACCATATCCTCCACCAACGAGTAGATACCTCTTATCCTCCACCATTAACCCATTTCCTAGGGGGCCCTTCAGCCCTAAGTACTCCCCTACCCTTATTCTGTGGAGTCTTTCTGTCGTCTCTCCGACTTTTGCGACACTTATCCTTATGACCCCCTGGTCGTAGCCCGATACGCTCATTGGTACTTCCTCATATCCTGGGACCCACACCATAAAGAACTGACCTGGTTTTGGTTCTGGTATTTTTTTGAGCGGCCTTATGTATATAGACCTCACGATCTCGTTTTCTGTCCTGACTTTGGCCACCCTACCTGTGATCAACCTACACACCGATACCTAATCATGATAGATAAAAACACCAAAAAGTTTTCCTGCGAGACTCTTAATGAACTCCCACACGGCCCCATCTATATCCAGGGACATCACCGAACTTTTCTCTTATCAAAAATCATATCATTAATTGTCGACCCTATGACTTATATGCTTTTAATAAGCTCATTGTTGCAATTTCATGAAATCCTCATACTGGTGCTTCTGGAGGCCTCCATGACTCCAAATACTCCTCCAATATGCCATTCCTCTTCAGCCACTCTCCATATTCGACAAGCCCGCATGCACCACTAACAACTCTTTCTGGTAGTGAGAATGCCGGTATTGAGTTCCTATCAAAAAATTCTTTAACTTCTCTCGACAGACCCAATAATCCTATATCCATAATGATGACCGGCTTTTTATAATCCCTGATGACACTTAGTATTCTTTCTGGCATCTTATCTGTCAGTGTTGGGGGATGATGCAATGCCAGGACTATGACCAGATCTATATTCCTATCCGCCAGAACCACCTCGGTAGCCACAGCATACGCATCATCGGTTGCGGTACCACTTATATCTATAGGATTAGCAAATGTGGCTATTTCTGGTATTGTTCCGTCCCTAACATATCTCCTAAGTTCATCTAGGGATTCTTGTGAGAGTTTTGGTACCCTGAGCCCCCTTTCCTCGGCTATATCAGCCACTATTATTCCTGGGCCACCGCCATTCGTAACTATACCTACATTCCTCCCCCTTGCTGGAGGCTGAAGCGCCAATGCTTTTGCTTTATCCAGCATGTCTAGTACCCCGTCGGCTACCACAGCACCCATTGTCTTGAATGCTGAATAATATATTTCTGTCCTACCAGCCAACGATGCTGTATGGCTTAGTGTTGCTCTTGCTCCTGCCTCCGTTACTCCCCCCTTGAGTATCACTACTGGTTTTCTCTTTGTTACCTCTCTTCCGATCCTCACTAGTTTTCTCGCATTCCCTTTAAGGGCCTCAATGTATATTGTTATTACTCTAGTTCTTTCGTCTTGGAGTAGGTATAGTAGCATCTCTGATTCCTCCACATCTATCTTGTTTCCCCAACTTACAAACTTTGAGACTCCTAAGTGTTCCCCGGCTAGGTAGTCAAGCAATGCTCCACCGAGTGCCCCACTCTGGGTTAGGAATGCTATAAAGCCCTTGTCTGGCCTAGCTAGGTTTATTATTTCCTTGCCACCTATACTCTTTCTTTCTGGGATGAATAATGTGTCAACACCACTATATGGGTCGTATATGCCTAGGCCATTTGGCCCTATTATGCGTATGCCATATCTTTTTGCTGTTTCCCTAACTTCCTCCTCCAACTCCACATTGCCTATCTCGGAGAAGCCTGCACTGAGTATCGTTGCTACCTTTACTCCCTTCCTACCACACTCCTCCATGGATTTTGGGACGAATTTTGCTGGGATTACTATTACGGCGTGGTCTACATCTGAAGGTATGTCTGTTATTGATCTATACAGTTTCTCCCCAAATATTTCGCCACCCTTTATGTTTACGCCATATACCTCCGCCTTCAGGACTCCCCGCCTATGGTTCTCTATTAGATTCCTAAACACGACATAGCCTGGAGAATTCTCCCTGCGGGACGCACCAATGACAGCGATGGAGCTTGGTTCAAAAAATAGGTGTAATTTAGGATCCATACTAGGTCGCACCAAAACAAAAATAATAGAGACTATGACTTACCCCTAATTCTCCTCAGGACAAGAATCACAACCATGGTCAGTATTGTTGTTATAAGGAATAATAGTACTGATCGTGCTATTGGTGGTTGAGGAGTCTTAGGTACCATTGTGACCTTGATAGCATCAGTTGCTCTGTTCCCTGCGCGATCGAATGCCCTTACATATATTGTGTGTTCCCCAGTCAACTTGGCGAAGACAAATTCGAAGGAATCATCCTTGAGGGAGACATTGATCCAGTCCCCATCATCAATCTTTGCTTGGACCATATTCGCGAAAATCCCGCTTAGTCCATCACTTGCTCTTCCCTTAACAATGACATAGTCACTATATATTGTTGATCCACCCTTAGGTGAGTCTATTATTATTTCTGGCTCTGTGAAGTCAACGTATATGATCATAGATCTGCTCCAGCCCGTACTACCATACTCATCCTTAGCATATATACGAATTATATAGCAGCCCTCTATGTCCTCTGTACCCATGATCTCTGCTATATCTATCTGGATACTATACTCAGTTATGTTTTCTCCGGATTCTAGCTTCTTTATGGATGTACCATTAATCCATATGAATACCTCAAAGCTACCATATGCTGTTATCGTGAGGAGTAATGTTATTGTTGATGTGTTGAAATATCCATCCATAAGGGCCCAACCAGAAGTCTTGAACATTACTGATGGTATGGGTACCAACCTAAATGACACATTTGCTATCTCTTGGTTACCTGCGAGGTCTACTGCTTTGATATAAACTATGTGTGTGCCATATTGGAGCTCTACCGTATAGTTGAATAATCCAGTAACATTATGCCATCTCCCCGAGTCGAAACGTATACCTGTGTATCTAATCCCGATGTTGTCGCTAGTGCTCCAACAAACAGTAATTGTTGTTCTGTTTATCACTGCTCCCATAGATGGGTACACTATTTCTACATGTGGCAGGACATTATCGACAGTAACAATTATGCTCACATTATTGGTATTACCATATGTATCGTTCGCATATACCGTTATTATGAATACCGCCTCATTATAGGACGTCGTGTTCCACTCATACCTATTTGTCCCTACACCCTCCCATATTTCAACGAGAGAACCATTTATTACTAGCCAAGTATAGTTACCATTTCTATCACTACTCCATATGTCGATCGTTACGACTCCACCAACAACACTTCCATTTGCTGGCGAGTCTATAACTATTACTGGAGGATTCCCAACAACAACCACTATCTGGTAGCTCGCAGAATTCCCAGCCTTATCAAACGCTGTGATATTTATTGTATGTTCACCATCTAGGTACATTGTTGTGTTCCAGTTATAGGTATTGTTTCCTGGTCCAGCCCCAGGAAATACTACTGTTCCATCAATATATAGGTGGCCATAGTCGGGGTTTGTATCATTCCAGAAGAAAACTATCATCACTGTACCTCTTACCTTTTCACCCTCATGGGGGGAATATATCGTTACTGTTGGAGGCGTATTGTCAATAACCACGGATATCGTCAATATCCCCACGTTCCCAGCAACATCATAAGCTCTGGAGGTCAAATTACATGGACCATCTGCGTATACTGTTGTGTCCCAATCATACCTATTTATCCCAGCGGAGGTCCATACCGCCACTAGGGACCCATTAATATATAGTTCCAACCTATCAAAATACTTGTCTGATACATCTATTTCCACGGTTACTGTCCCACCAACAACACTCCCTTGAGAAGGATATACGAAACTTATCGTGGGGGGTGTAAAGTCCGTATGTATAATTACGAAGTCACTGATTACTTCGCCACCAGAACCTACAGCTACCACCGTTATGTTCCACGCACCCTCCACAGATAAGCCAGACACATTGTACCATCTCGCACTACTAGGAATACTGTCATTCTTTAGGGAGCCATTCAGGTATATCTCGAAATGATCTATACTACCACTAGCATCCCAACTAACATTAACCCATCTTGTACCTATGGGTTGCCCATACTCTGGATAGACAATGATTATATTCATTGGTACCACATAGACAATTATACTATCAGCACCCCTTAGTCCAACAACATCATGTGCGATGACACTAACATTGTAACACCCTGTCGCCAACCCATGAAATATATGGTTATCCGTCATGTTTTCCTCAGTATATGTTGTGTTTAGGGTATCATTAAGATATATCTCTATCATCACAACACGCGATGTAGCATCAGAATGCGACCAAGATATCCTAAATGACATGCCTACCGTCGAATTATTGGCGGGTGCCGAAATCTCGACAGTTGGGGGAGTATTATCAACAATGACCACTATGGATACATGGGCAATATTACCAACAGTATCATTGGCATATGCTGATATATTATATGACCCATCAACATACTTTGTGGTGTTCCACAGGTAGAAGAAGTCACCAACGCCAGCCCATGTCTGGTTCTCACCACAGCTAATGATGAGCCATGTAGCATTCCCGTGGGGGTCACTACTATTAACACTAATCGTCACAATACCGCTGACATATTCGGAATCATATAATGGGGAAAGGGATAATTGTATCGTAGGCACTGTATTGTCGACAGTAATAATCACCCTATAGCTATTCACATTACCGATAGTGTCGTTGGCATATAGTATGATTGTATGGTTACCATCACTAAGTGTTGATGTGTTTAACTCAAATGAGAAATTACCAGCACCAAGCCATACAGCAACAATGTCTCCGTCGATCTCAAGCCAGGTGGTGTGGTTATGTATATCCCTACTGGTCACATTTATAAATATGACACCACCAACAACACTATTATTTTCTGGCGTAACAATTTTTACTGTTGGTGCGGTATTGTCAATAACCAGTAGGATGCGATAACTACCAATATTACTAGCAGTATCATTGGCATACGCCACAACCTCATAGACACCATCACTAAGTGTTGATGTATCCCAATCATATGTGAAATTGCCAGCACCAGACCATACCGCAATAACACTCCCATTAACCTCGAGCCAAGTAGTGTGATTATGAGGATCACTACTAGTAATATTGATAGTGACGATACCACCAACAATACTATTGTTCCCTGGCACAACTATCTCCACGTAGGGGGCAGTATTATCCACATAGAATGTTACCTCACTAGTATTCGTGTTTCCAGCCCTATCATATGCCTTTACCCTTATTGCGTATTGGCCCTCCGAAAGACCCATGAATGTGTATGTGGTTGATGTACCAACATTTATCCATGACGAATTCCAAGTCGTGTTATAGCAGAGTACCTCGTAGTGGTCTATACCGGATAATGAATCATTACCACTCCACTCAGCAGTAAGAGGCATGCTGACATACCCATCCTGTATTGGATAAACAATCGCTAGGTTTGGGGCCGTAAAGTCTATATATATCATCACGCAATCTATGGCTACCTCCCCACCAGAGGCCTTCGCAACAAGCGTTATGTTCCATACCCCCTCATAAAAGCCAGTGATATTGTATGAAGTGTCTGGGGGATAGACGGTATCTATGAGGGATCCATTCCTATATATCGTGAAGTTTTCTGGGGACCCATTATACGACCAGTTTACCAAGACCCAAGAGGTATTAAATGCGTCCCAATTCCCTGGAGAGATTATTTCCATGCTTAGTGATA
Organism: uncultured Nitrososphaerota archaeon; assembly: GCA_964628995.1. Classification (GTDB taxonomy): domain Archaea; phylum Asgardarchaeota; class Njordarchaeia; order Njordarchaeales; family Panguiarchaeaceae; genus Panguiarchaeum. The sequence continues at coordinate 6,765 of CAZVPA010000096.1, forward strand.
CATGTACAATTATCTTGGAGCTGTTTGAAAGACCAGCATTATCGTATGCAGCTACCTCAACAATATAGTTAGCATTGTATATTAGTCCATCAAACCTGTGCCTATTCGTCATATTTATTCCCTCAACATATGTCGCATGTCGGGAACCGTTCAGATATACCTCCACCCTAGATATCCCACTTGCAGAATCACTGACCGTCCAGTTAACCCAGAATGTCGATCCTACATCTGAATTGTTTGCTGGAGATATTATGTCCACTATGGGGGGAGTATTATCAACCATGTAGTTGTAGTATGTCTTGTTTGTGTTTCCAGCGGTATCATTAGCCCAGACCGTAATGTTATGTGATCCATCCGTATATTTCGTGGTGTCCCAATAATATGTGTCGCTCCATGTACTTGATCCTGAGGCATCCCATACTTTCTCTTGTGTACCATCTATATATAGTATTATTTTGCTGAGACTTGTATTGTCGGATGCCTCCACAAACAATGTCGTATTTCCCGTGACCCATGTATTGTTTGCTGGACTGCTTATCCATACCTGAGGGGGCTCTGTATCCTGCCTTATTTTGAATCTTGCTCCTTCACTATCTTCACCGATAATTATGACCTTATAGCCAGCTGACCGCAATACCCTAGAGAAGACCCCAGCCAATTGTTTGTTTCCCTGGATATACACTACCCCCTGTTGTTCTGTTCTCTTCTGTATATTTATGGATGAGTAATATGTCTGCATGAACAATGCTAGAACAAGCATACATATGAGCAATACACCCATATTCCACCTTTTCATGCTATGACACCAGTATATCATGGAAAAATACTGTTTATCTCGGATACACAACAAAAAGAAAGAAAAAGGAATACAAAAAAGGAGTCTATATAGTCTCCGTTACCTCCCTTAGTGCCTCCACAGCCTCAGCTTCCTCTGGTGTGACAACCTTCTTTTTCTTCTTAAAGATGACGATGGCTATTATTGCCACCGCTAGTAGTATTCCCAGTAGTAGTTCTATGGGTATGGGCCGTGCTGGAGCCACAATCTTGAACTTGACGCTCTCGGTCGCAGTGTTTCCAGCCCTATCAATAGCTTTGACATAAACTGTATGCTCTCCAGCAGCCAAATCCTTGAGTGTGTACACAAATACCCCATCTGTTAGACTTACCTCTTCCCATCCCTTGTTATCGATCCTTATCCAAGCCTTGTATGGGCCGCTTAGGTTGTCCTCAATCTTACCTTTGACCTCCACCTTGTCTCCCGTGATCTCCTGTCCGCTTGTTGGGCTTTGTATTGTTATTGTTGGTGGCGACATGTCTATACATATCCTCCTTGTTATTGTGTTATTGTTGCCATACTCGTCAACCACGAAGATCGTTATGTTGTACCATCCCTCAGTTATCGTTATGTTTAGGGCCTCCATAATCTCAGTGAGGTTTAGAGTCTCTGTTATATTCTCGCTATAGTGACCCACATAGTACTCCTTGCCCTCGACATATAGGTATACATCAAACTCAGCATACGCAACAACACTCACAGTAATATTGATTATGGATGTATTGAAGTATTCTGGGAGATACATATAGCCTGTTATGTTGAGATGTATGCTTGGTGGTTGAGGAGTGATTATTCTGAATGTCACACTATCCATCCCTATATTGCCGGCCATATCTATCGCTCTCACATCCACGGTATGTGTACCGATGCTAAGATCTGAGAAGGTATAGCTAGTACTGCCAGTCACATCTATCCAGCTTCCACCATCCTTCCTTATCTCTACCCTATCGATAACATAGTTATCACTGACTGTCCATTCTACAGTCACCGTGTTCTCAGGAATCGATGCTCCATCTGAAGGAGATGTTATCGTTACGGTGGGTGGTGTAGTGTCAACACAGACCTCAATATAGTCCCTCGCGGTGTTTCCATATGTGTCCATCACAAATACCGTAATATTGTGCCAGCCCTCCGCTACATTTTGTATTGTGTAGTTGGTAAAGTTACCATACAATATCGTAGCGATTTTATCATCAAGATATATCGTGACATTCTCTATATTCTTGCCCGTTGGGAAGTATGTCCAGTTTACATATACATCCGTCTTGTTTATGTATGTGCCATTCGCGGGAGTCTCTATATGTACGGCTAGCTTTACCGCCTTGATTAAAATCCAGTCAACACTCTTCCAGCTAGCGTTATCAAGTCCCCAGACCGACAGATTGTAGAATCCCTCACTCACATTGATGTAGAATATCGATACTGCTCCCGAATCCTGATCATAATGGTGCTCATAGTATAGTGTATCATTTAGGCAAATCCTTATCGTTATTCCCTGACCAAGTGCTGGGCTCTCACTCCAGTTGAAACCAATACTAAACCTAAGTGTTGTGTAATAGACCCCATCAAATTCTTCTAGTGGTCTTACATACATTATATGTACCTCTGGAGGAGTGAGATCAACATATATGAAGCGTAGCCTCGAGGCTCCCTGATTTCCAGCGCGATCCAGTGCTCTAATCTCAATCTCGTGCTGGCCTTCGGAAAGATTTAGTGTATATTTCGTCAATCCAGTAACAATGCTCTTATTCACACCATCAACCCATAGCTCAACCTTCGATATGCCTGATAATGCGTCAGAGACACTCCAGGTGATCGTAACATTCGTCGTGTTGAACCATGTACCATTTACTGGTGAGAGTATCTGTACCTCTGGGGGCGTATTATCCGTATATACTAATACCCAGTCAAAGTTGATGTTTCCAAATTTATCATAGGCCGTTGCATTGATAAATATTGATGAGTTGTCTGGGTATCCCGTGGTATCCCAACTGTAGGTTACATCTAGGCTTGTATTTCCATCAGCATTCCAAGTCTTTACCAGCGAACCATTAATATATAATGAGAGATTCACAAGACTAACATCACTTGCAGTAACATGAATAGTAACGCTCGAACCTCCAACATATGATCCATTGGTAGGAGCAAGAACATGAACCGCTGGTACGGTATTATCGATAGTCACAAGTATCTGTGTACTATTTACATTTCTGGCAAGATCATAAGCAGTAGCCCTAATTATGTATCTACCATCAGGCCACTCAGTAGTGTTTGTAGTATTCCATGTATATGTATGGCTCCCAGTAGTATTCCACGTAGCAACCAAGGTTCCATTTATAGTCAAACTAACATTATCAAAGTGCAGATCATCCACAGTAATGTTTATGTCCACAATTCCTTTCAATAGACTACCATTCTTTGGAGTGATTATCACAACATTCGGCAAAGTATTATCCACAGTTAAGACGATACGATAACTAGCAACATGACCTACGGTATCATTGGCATAAGCAACAATCACATGCTGATCCTCACTATATGTTGTTGTGTTCCAATCGTACGTGAAGTTTCCAGTACCATTCCAAATCTGCACAATGTTACCATCAATTTCTAGCCATGTCTTATTACCAT
>CAZVPA010000097.1:0-1525 GCA_964628995.1 uncultured Nitrososphaerota archaeon
ATATTATACTGTGTTGTTGTTCCTGGGATATTATCATATTGCAGAACTCCATCAATCCAGATTTCATGTTCCGTTATGCTTGTTTCGATGTCTGATGATGTCCACACAATAGTTACCGTTGTTGATGAGGAGTTATGGTTGTCTTGAGGGCTAGTTATACTGATTGTTGGTGCCCCTATATCCAAAAGCTCCACACTTACCGTACCGCTTCCAGACTTACTATAGGCTAATACGAAATATGGCCCACTGGATGACGGATTCACAAGATCATAGGTCTCTGCGGAACCAGCACCGTACGAATCTACCTTCGCTATAGTGTTCCCATCCGAGTCTATAATATCAAAGGCAACATCCATACCTGAGGGGGGAGTCACTCTAATCCTGTACTCCCCATTCGTTTTTAGATTACTTATATTCACAACAAAACTATATCCATCAGGAGTATTATATGATACCGAACTCTGCGGATACGTTATCTCTCCAGCTACCGGGACAATATCAACACTACTCCCAGCAATATCTACAGAGGAAGCATTGGGTATGAACCATAATTCCCCTGGCTCCGTTGCCGATGTATACCTCAGAAGTTCTGGACTATTCACACCATCATTATCTGCCGAGGCCAAAAGCGTTAGGTCTGTATATCTGAGTATCTTTATGACATTGTCCCCACCATTCGTGAATGATGCTGTATCATTATGTATCCTGAAAAATATGTCTGTTATTCCAGTACCAGTAGTATCATTATAGAAACCATAAACCTCACCAATGTACCCCTGTGGTATCTTGTGGTGGTGAATACCAATATTGATTACCTCGGAAACTTTTAGAGTAAACGTCCCAGCATTCTGGTCATCAGAAATCGTCGTTGATGTACGGCTCCTATCAACCCACTTGACCACAATATAGTACCTACCAGAAATCGAAGGTGTGAATATAATACTTTCATCTCCTCCTTGGGTAGTACTATTGGAATATGCCACTATTACTGGCTGACCATACTCATCTGGCTGGGGAGCATAGATATATAGATCATAATCCGCTGTTGACGGTATATCTAGATCTATCCTATATGTTCTACCAGCCTCAAAATAGACATTCCCAGCCCAAGCTCTAGGGGCACAATACTGAACATCTGTAGCTGTGGACGTACTCCCTAAAAAGTACTTGTACTCCCTACCAAGCATAATATTATTCTTTATCGCTTGTATTGCGGCATCCGCATTGATCCTCCCATATCCTTCAATGTAGTCCTTACCGCCCCGGTTGAGAGAAGGAGGTGGAACATATTCGTCTGTACCAATCCATGCATCATCGCTTGGATCTTCAGCCCTAGTAAACTCCGTAGCAGTCATCAGTATGTACATTTTAACCATAAGAACCTCAGAAAGCGAATAATTCCAAGAATTCCAACCACCCATAGCTTGAATTATCAGTGCTGCTAGTCCAGCCACATGGGGCGTAGCCATCGATGTTCCAGGAATATCTGTGTAATCATCACTAGCAGGAGTATCAGTACTACTTC
>CAZVPA010000097.1:1535-2944 GCA_964628995.1 uncultured Nitrososphaerota archaeon
CTCATCGTCATTAGTGAAATAATGTTGTGCCCCCGTGCCTCCCCATCCATTATTTCCCCATCCAGACCCTCCAGTAGCCGTGACATCTGGTTTAAGTGTGTTATAACCATAATTTAGAGAACTATTACCGCTTGTGGAGTATTCAGCCATCTCATTAAGCTCGTTTACGGCACCAACGGTAATACCTAGATCTGCCAATGCTGGAGATCCTAGATTACCTCCATAAGCATCATTCCCCATGGCTACGACGAAAACAACACCATACCTCGCCTCCCTATTTCCCATTTCATCGTATAGTATATAGATGTCGGAAGCTCCCCAGCTGTTTGATGAAACAATAATGTGGTATCGTGGGGCCATTTGGGCTATCCACATCATTGCCGCGAGGAAGTCCGCTGTTCCTGAGCCTTGGCTATTGAATACTCTAACCCCTACAAGCTTGGCTTGCGGTGCGGCTCCCTGATAGGCGTCTGGGCCACCAAGTATGTTTGGAAATTGCGTGTTTCCTCCCTGTCCAGCAGCTATGCCTCCACAGTGAGCACCGTGGCCATAGCCATCGTATGGTGATGTCTTGTTCTCTTCTGTAAAGTCCCTCCATCCTATTATTTTTGCGTTCCAATTAATACTTACTCCTGTTATCTTCTTTATGTATAGATCGCCCGTAGATCCCGATCCCGATAAGTCGTAGGTATAGATACATATTTGCCAGTTTCCTGAAGTATTAGCATAGAACCAAAAGTGTTCTGGATCATTACCCGTTGCTCCACTACTATAGTAGTAGTCACCAGTCATTGTTTTTCCTGGCTCTACAATATATACATCGTAATCATCATTTGGGTCGCTCCAACTTAGGACAAGATAGTATTCATAACCACCATCTAGATATACCGTGATATTATACCAAGCCCCCTTAGTACTTGGTAAGGTTATTCCCGTTTGACTATAGTAATCCTGATAAGTTATTGTTTCTCCATATGGAGAAAGTTCTGGGTGTGAGGCATCAAGACCTGTATCTTGGATCGCTATTGCTGTGTTTGGGTCACCCATGTATCCTAGGCCCCATGGTGTCATGTTGTAGTACGGGTATTGGCTTATTGGTGTGTATTTATCGTCATTTGTTCCAAACCTTTGCTGGGGTATGCTTTCCCTAAGCCACAATACGAAATCACTTGACTGGGGAGCCTTCTCGATGTATCCTATTGTATCTTCTCGGGATAGTCTCAATATTTCACTTGCCTTTATCGCACCCCTAAAAGAATAGATTATTGGGTATACAGCCCTTACGATTCCTCCATGCTCCCTGAATGTCCTTATCGCTGCCGCTAGGTCGCCATCGGCTGCAGCGACTAATACCTCTATTCTTTTACTTCCAAGAAGAGATATCTTTCTTTCTAGGCCATCATTTATTT
>CAZVPA010000097.1:2954-10221 GCA_964628995.1 uncultured Nitrososphaerota archaeon
AGCTAGGTTTGTGAGGAAGTACTCCATTTTTGCGTATGAGTTCCTGAGATTGATATATGTGTTCTTCAGCATAAATACCTCCGGATCTCTATCCATAGCTATCTCAAGGAAACCAAGGATATACCTTGCTGTCTTTGGGTCAACCCTATTTGCCTCCTCTCTCATTATTTTTTGCAGAACCCTTGGTCTGCCCCCACGTATTATCCTCGCTAGATCCATCACTGCTTGCTCATCTTTGTAGAATTCTTCCCTATATTTCTGGGCGATTTTATAGGCATTCCATACATCCACCCCCACTAGTTTCTCTATTTCGCTATCAGCAAGACCCATCCTCCTAGCAAGATCTATTGTCGCCCTATAGTCTATTTTGTGGGTATATGGATTCACCACGATAAAACCATTTCTTTCCTTACGAATCAACATGGATGCCCCCAGGAGCATACCGTTAAAAGCCATCGTTCCCTTATTTCCTGCCCCAATAACCCACATTGTTGGTACAACATAGAGAGAACCAACCAACAAAATCGCCAGAGAAAATAGGGCCCCCATTCTTATGCTATTCATAGCACCACCAATATAGCGGAACATATGAATACTATATATACTGGATAAATCATCCTTAAAAAGTACTGAAAGAAAAATTGATTATTTTTCGAAAAGAGAATCAAAATGTCATAATATTTATCAACCAGATACAATATTCTTTATATATCATTTGGTCTATTATTCCCCTAAAAAATATGCCCATTCAGACCAAGCTAGACCTGATAGTTCCATCGTCAAGGCTATCGCCGTAAGCCTTGCATACAATAGCCAGAAACACCTGAATTAGAAGCGATAGAAGAATCGTTGATCGTGGCCTCAGCCCAATTTACTAGGTGAATTTTGGAGCGTAAATGACATATCCATCAAGGAGACAGAGACAGCATTGAGCCAAAGAAAATAGCCAAAATAGCAGTCCACACAACCAGCTACAACCCACGCAATATTTTTTACGGGGTATATTCATATCGCGAAGCGATACAGAGTAGTTTGTTTTAACAATCTTTCCTGCTCGTTATAGATCATCAAAGTTTATTAACACATAAATACGCTACCCATACTAAAAAAGCGATACTATACCAAAAAACAAGATGTCAAGCAGGGTATTCCAATGAGGGATGGGAAACCAATACAGCATCGTTTCTATACTTTTTTCACACTATATTTCCCAACCAACCCTCCATATCGTCATTGGGGCTGGCTCTTCTGGTAGTATGTTTATTTCTCCTTTTCTTATCCTGTCTAGTGCTTCTCTTATTGGTTTTGCGGCTGTTACTATTGTTATCAATATTGCGGATAGTCCACACCATTTACCCCATAGTTCTCTGGCTAGTTTTTCTACTTTGCCTTTTGGCCATGCTTTGTCAATTCCCTTGTAGGTGTATGGTATTAGTCTCATGAACCATCTGTCTACTGGGAATACGTCATATTTTCTTAGTGCTATTATTCTTGCGAGTCTTGCTGTGTATTGTCCTATGCCTTTTATTTGTTCGAGTTCTTCGGTTTCGTTCCTTATGAATGTTCTTGCCAGCCGTATTATGGTGTCTTTTCTATATCCGACTCCTGTCTCAGCGAGCTTGCTGGCCCTTCTAACTATTGTGTGTGGGCTTGGTGTTGCCTTAAGTATTACATTGAATCCTTCTATGAGTACTTTCTCCCCGAGGAGGTTACGTAGGTTCATCACCATTCTCCATCCCTGTCTGAAGCTTGCGTTTTGTTGGCATATCCCTATTATTGCTCCCTCCCATAGTGATGCTACTGCCCGCATGTGTAGGCCTAAGTATTTCTTTGGTATTATTCCTAGGAGTGGGTCTTTCTCTATGATTTTGTAGTATTCTGTGAGGTCCTCATCGAGGGCGAGTACATGTCTTGCTACTTTTAGCCCATGCTCTATGAGTTCATCATCGGGTTTTTCGGCGAATATCCTTACTGTAACTTCCTCATCTCTCTGCGTAGCCATCACACACCCCGTTCTGGAGGCTGTTCTGAATATTATATATGCTCTTTCCCCATCGAAGTCCCAGGGGGACGCGTAGCACATTGCTGTTAGCCGAAAATTGTAGGGTTTCTTGGGGGTAATCATGTCCTCATAAATGCCCGTTAACCTCAGCGGCATAGTGATCCCTCGCTGGTCTGGATGAACGGATCCGAATGACCTATGTGTAGTGTTTGTGGGTCAATAAATAGTTGTTATATTAGTATTAATTGATGGAAGAACTAAGAGAACTTGGGGAGACCTTGGGGTATGAGAGATTTGTCAAAATACTGGTCGATGTCCTCAGGTAGGTTGACACAAGACTTATAGATATGCTTATAGAGAGACTTCGTGATCAGGAAAACAAACAATAGTTCTCCCAGTCAAGAAAGCATTCCTATGCATATTGTTTCTCTATGACTTCCCCTTTCGCTACCCTACATATCAACTCCTCAGCCATCCTGATGGCTTTTCTCCCGAGTGCTATATCCATTGTTTTGGGTATATATGCTACTAGGAGTACTTTCTTTGTTTTGTTTGTCACTTTTGTTTCTTCACCATCCCTATAGACCGTCATTGAGAATACTTTCCCCCCGAAGTCCACAAGTATTGGAAAACCTGGAGGAGCCACCGCCTCTTTTCCTCCAATGACAAGTATTTTCTCCCCTCCGCTTGCGGGCTTAAGAGTTATGGGGAAAGATATTTTCTCGGCGTCGAACACGCTCATAACAACACCCGTGAGTGCAGAGACCATGTTCATCGCGTCCACAACATTGTTTATTCTGTATAGCCCCCTACCACTAAGTATCCTTCTTATTAGGGCCTCACTTGATGGCCTCTCCTTTGTTGGGTCTATCCCTATGCTCCAGAAAAACCTCCTGTATCCCCTTATTACAGGCTCATCGAGAAGGCTCCCCATACTATATTTCCTCTTGACCTCTTCCTCGAGCTCAAATACAAAATCTGGTGTCTTCGGCGAAACCTTCACACCCCCAATAAGGGAACATAACCCCCTCAGCTCTGGATGCCGATTCAACATAAGCCTATCCATAGCATCCCCCATTGATACCATAGAAGAGTAATAACACTAAAGGTGGGACAATATTGATGAACAAAACCAGATATATTTCTCCACTAGGACACATAAGACATAACCCATAGCAAATATGGAAAATAGAATATGCTTTATTTAGTAAAAAGAGGCAATATACCTAGTGTTGTTCTTTGCCCCAGACTCTCTTCCGCATGAACTTTACAACAAAAGCCATTACTAGCCAGACAACAAGTATCAAACCAACGATTATGGCCCTTACTTCCAATGATAGAGTCTCAGTAACAATGAACAAGGGTATCAATGTTATCGCCAGAATATTGGAAAGCTTTATGAGGATATGTAGTGATGGACCAGCAGTATCCTTTAATGGGTCACCCACAGTATCACCAATCACTGTTGCGGCATGAAGATCTGTACCCTTCTTGCCGGATACCTCCACAAGTTTTTTGGCATTGTCTAACGCACCACCAGCATTGAACTGATATACAGCTAGGAGTGCGGACACGACCTTTAATGCTATTAGGTATGCCGCCAAGACGATCAGGCCAAAGCTTATCCCCACGATAACAACCATGAAAACACCCAGTAATGTCGGCATTATCATGTCTATTAGTGCGGCCTTCGTCGCTATATCTACCGCCTTCGCGTAATCTGGATAGGCTTTACCCTCTAATATCGCGGGGTTCTGGTCAAACTGTCTCTTTACCTCCTTTACAACACCGAAAGCTCCCCTCTGGGCACCCTTTATTGTCCAAGCGGAGAATAGAAATGGTACTCCTGCTCCAAGCATTATCCCGAATATGACTAGGGGATTAAGTATGTTTACTGGCAGGTGGTTCATTAATTGTTGGAAGTTTTCTACTTTGACCCCAGTTTCTCTCAGTATTTCTGCTACATAGGCAAACAGTACTGATACACCAGTAAGGAGAGCGGCCGCCATACCATATGCCTTTGTTAGTGCTTTTGTTGTGTTACCCACGGAATCTAGTACCTCTAGTGATGTGCCGACCTCTTCTTCGAGTCCAGCCATTGTTGCTATGCCGTCCGCATTGTCCACTATTGGCCCGAAAGTATCGGAGGTCTGAATAATCCCTGTCATTGATAGCAATCCAAGAACAGCCATGCTTGCCCCGTAGAGACCCATTATTGCCATTTCTTCCGAGAAGTCAAATGTACCAGCACCCACAAAAAATGCCGCCACCATAACCAGCCCTATTATTACTACTTCTGGAAATGTACTCTCCATACCTAATGATGTCCCTGCTAGAACATCTAGGGCTGCTCCGCCTTCTGCATGTCTGACTATTTCTTTTACTGGGCCCCTATTTAGTCCTGTGTAGTATAGGACCAGAAATACTGTTGACATGCTTCCAAGGAGGCCGAGCATTGCGGCTATGTATAGTCTTTCGGAGAGAAATACATCACCACCAAAACTTGCTTCTAGGGGATCCAGTATTATGCGTGCTGTTAGGTAGAATCCTATTGCTACGAGTATTCCAGACACGATATAGGATATTGCTACTGCCTTTGTTGGATCCCTCGATCTGGCCACGAATAATCCAGCTAGGTTTGCCAGTAGACCTATTGCTTGAAGTACTAGGGGATATACAATGAATGCTACTACGGCTTCTGGATCATTACCAAATACCTCCACAGCAATGAACCACCCAAGTATCATTATCGCTATGAGGTTGTCTGAGAAGCTCTCAAATAGGTCACTTGCCCTCCCAGCACAGTCCCCAACATTATCACCTACGAGGTCTGCTATTACTCCCGCGTTTCTTGGGTCATCCTCCGGGATTCTTTTCTCTACTTTACCAACGAGATCAGCACCTATATCTGCTGATTTTGTATATATTCCTCCACCCACCTGCGCGAATAGTGCTGCTAGTGATGCCCCAAATCCAAATCCTACTATTAGTGACGGTTTCCCGAATAGTATGTATAGTATCCCTATCCCCAGTATTGAGAGTGAAACTAAGGCTAAGCCTGTTACTGCACCACCCCTATAGCCGAGAAGGAATGCTTTTAGGGGGTCTTTTCTTCCAGCTTCTGTTGTTCTTACATTAGCATCTGTTGCTGTTTCCATTCCTATGTAGGCCATCAGGAGCGACATTACTGAACCAACAACAAACCCTACCACTATGTGGTACTCCAATATCTCTTGGATTGCTAATATGCCTAGGATTATGCTTATCGCCACAATAAAGTATGCTACTGTCGTGAATTCCCTCTTCAGAAACGCTCTTGCCCCCTGTTTTATCCATCTTGATACCTCAATAGCTCTCTTATGTTCTATTGGCTGCTGTAACACCCATCTCCTGAGTAGAAATACGACCACAAGCCCTAACGCCCCTATCCCAACACTGAACAATAGGTGTGGCTCCAACAGCACTCTCATCACCTCTATACGTGATATTATTCGAAAAGTCCAATAAAACAATATACTATATTCAGAAGGAAAAATATCTACTGAGCTGGAAAAGAAGTACTATCCCATAGAAGCCCATTCTTCTCCAAAAAGATATGCTTCTTATATTGTCGCTGCGAGGTCAATTATCTTGCCAGCAAGTTCCAGTATTATATATAGGAGACAGAAACCAAAAACAAGAAATGTTATTAGTGATAAGAACATATATATGTTAGCTATTGCTATTGTCCCAAATAGGTATAGGGCATCAGCCCCAAGATCCATAATGGTGGTTCTTGGGGAACCCATTATTAGTATGTCCTGGCTCTCTATTCTCCCCTTGAGTACTCCCCGCAGTACCCCCCTCGCCCTATCCAAATGTCTGCTCTCTCTAGAGAATATGTATACGTCTATTGGTTCACCATTACCATATACGATATGCTCCCTTATAGCCTCCAGGTCTGATATTATTTGTTTTTCTCTGGTTATTATGAGGAGGCATGCTAAGACATAGAGCATTAGCCCTAGGAATACATATGCTTGCCCGAGAACAAGAATCGATATGACTGCAAGGATTGATGTTAATATCCCCACAACTATAAATACTATAATTATCCTCATGAGTTTGCCCACATATTTATCTATATCTTCTATTTCCCTTCCACCAATTACCATATAATTGCTATACTTCATATCGACTATTTCTTCCCTTATTACCAACTCAGACTCAGTATTACCCTCCATATGGATCAATTCATCATATCTCTATTTCCTCATCATACAGTACCGCCGAGCGGCCCCGGACATAATAGTCCATCGATACCCTTATCTTGTTCGTGTTGAACTGCTGTCTAAGATGAAAAACATTTATTTTAACACTGAACCTCGCATGAGCAACACATTGGATACATATAACCTTTATCTTGCTAGCTTTTAGGTGTATGAGTAATACCTTATCATCAACCTTGGACTCTGGGAATATCTTTATTGTGTGGCATGGATCTGGTATATTTACTACCCCCTCAACAATAAGCCATGCCCCACTTCTGGAGACCCTCACCTCTTCTCTAACACCACCACAACCAATATCATAGACCTTAAACTCGTACTCCTTCAACAAAAACACCAGTAACACTCAAAAGATAATACAAAAACCCTATTAAAAGAATCATATGTCGAGTTCAAATATTACATTCTTCACGAAGTTCTTGACAAGGACGACATCATCCAAGTAGACAAATTCGTTTATTCCATGGATATTCGTATTCGCCCTTAATGCCCCAAACTGTACTACGGGCATCCTATCTATGAACCATATACCATCCGTTCCTCCAAGCTCAACAGCAACTTTTACCTGCTTCCCCAGCGTCCTCTCCAAGATATCCCTAACCTTATCAACGATCTCCTCATTTTTTGTCACCCAGCCGGGTAGTAGGGGTTTCACCTCCACCTCTGCCTCAATATTTTTCTTCTTGGCGAAGGACTCTATTGTTTTCTTGAGGTCATCGGCAACCTTGTTTATATCCTCCTCCGGTATCGTTCTCCTATCAACAACAATACTGAGTTCCCCAGGGATTATGTTCTCGGCAACCCCAGAGTTCACCATAGTTACGCTTAGGCGCGCTGGTAATCGTTGATAATGTGTGACCGCTGGATATCTTGATCTTATCTTTTTCTCGGTTTTTCCCCCTAGGTCGCGTAGGAACTCCAGCATTTTTATGGCTTCATATATAGCATTCTTTCCCTCGAATGGATATGCGGAGTGACACTGTTTTCCGCGAACCTT
>CAZVPA010000098.1:0-10033 GCA_964628995.1 uncultured Nitrososphaerota archaeon
TCTCAATCGTAACTGATATGATCAACTCCATGCAGGAAGAAGCAGATAAAATACCGTCATCATTTATGAGGACGATACAACAATATGTCGAAGAAATAAAAGAGAGACCAAAAGGAGTGCTCGTCTCGTATGGGCGTAAGGTGCTGAACACGATTATGCGTCTCATGATCGAAAGTGCCAAAGAATCAGTAATAATAGTGGCACCAATAATAGACAAAGCTTTAGAAGAAATCTTGGAATCTGTCGACATACAAGCTCTACTAGAAGTATACACCAAATCAAAACCAGAAAAAATATTTGGCAGGGCATTCGTAGTGGTTGTACCCGGCCTACCCGATAACCTAACAATAGTATCAAGAGACAACAAAGAAACACTGATAATCCTAGAAAACAAAGAAAGAAAACACATAGGAATAATAGTAGAAGAAATTCCCTTAACCAAACTCATCCTAGGACTAATAAAACAATAAAAATCACATTCACTCTGTTATCTCATTTAAGCTGAAATATTTGCTTTGCATTCTATATTTAACATTATCACTTTTTCATTAATTTTGTGGATTCTATCTCATGGATGTTTTGCGGGTTAGAACATTCTCTATGAATGCTATGTATTCCCGTGTTATTCTGAGCAATTCTGTGCTTTTAGCTAAGATTTCCTGTTTTAGTTTTCAATACGTTCATTCTTTTGTTGATATTTAGAGATGAACCTACATGGATTGTATTGCACATTTCTAGGTGTTGTTTGAGTTTTATTAGACGCTGTAGCGCTTCCCCTCGACATTTTTTATGCTAGTGGCCACAAAGCTTTTAGCCTCTCCGCTCTCAACAAAATTTTTATCAAGCTGTTCATCTGGCTCCTCTACGATTATGAAGTGTATTCTAAGCTTTGCCAGAACGATCTTATTTCTGAGGAGTTCTTTACCATAAAGTTGTTCATCACGAATATTTCCCCACATTTATTACATAACATAGTATGTACCAATCACCACTACCAGCAAATGCAAATAAGACTTTAAATGAAAACAGTGACTACTTAATTTTTCTGCGAATATCAATAGGTTTTGATTCCATGGAAGACCAGCTCCTGAATTAGGAAGTCGGAAAGCTAAATAAGAGCACTACGATCTCAATTCCTGTTGTCGATGTTTAAAGTATGCTGGTTATGAAGTAGAAAAATTATGTTAACTTACAAGGGAAGTTATTATAATGTAGTAAGCAAAAGAAAAATAAAATATTTTCTCATATTGGTTACATTGCTGAAGAAAGGGCTTCTATTCTTCACCTATGAGCTCGGCGAAGATATCTGCTAGTTTCTTGCCTTTCTCGGTTAGCTTATATATTTTTTCTGTGATGAACCCGCCTCTGTCGATTGTTTCTTCCTCTACGAGACCATACTTCTTAAATTCTAGTAGCTTTCTTGATGTTGTTCTTGGTTGGGGAGCGCCATACTTGAAACTGTACCTATTTATATCGCCAACATTTGCTTTTCCGCCAGCATCCCTTAGAGCTAACAGGGTTACTATTGCGTATGGATCGAAAATCTTTAATACACTATATTGCTCTCTTACTCGATATACGCGCATTCAAAATCACCAACCAATAATTTTTATCTAAATAGTAAATCAAAAAAAGACCATTTATAAAACAATACATATGTTTATGCATCTCAAATAGTCTGCTCTATAATCCGACATACAACGAATTCTTAGGAAATCCCATAACATCTTAATAAAAATTAGCTATGTACAAACGATGTAGAAATAGACCCATAAAAAACAGAGCCTTCGTTATGATGAATCTCGTTTAGTAAATTCCGTCTGTTTGGGTAATGATTTCTTTTAAATAGTTATGTAGATAGGCATACCACGAAGGTGGAGTATCAAATTTTATTTTTCTCATCCGCGGATATTATGTGTGATGATTTTATTATTTATAGTATTGTTATAGGTGCTAGGTAGATTAGATGTTATGTAGAGGGATAAAAGTCGTTATTCAGAGTCGGTATATCTCTTGGTGTTTTCAATGGCACTAAGAGTATTACTTCTGTTACCTTGCAATTCTGGTGCTGCTGTGGGAGACTATTTTCGGGGCCAATTCTGGAGAGTTGCCAATAATAGGCGTAGGAAACTAGGTGTCGAGATAACCCTAGGGGCTATTGATTGTATCCCCGTATTTGCTAGGGGAGAGGATGACGCTGTTGTTCTTGAGACAGAGATGCATCGTGTATTTGGATATGATGTGTTTCCCTCTATGGATAGGCTTAAGGGAAAGCTTGGTAGACTTGCACGTGCTATTGCTAATGGTCTTATGCGTATTGAGAAGAATTTCGATAAGATTTATATCTTGCTCAATGTTAAGGCATATGCGATCGCAACAGAATTAGCAATCAATAATTTTCTGCCCAAACATGTGAAGCAAAAAATAGTATTTAGATATGTACCAGGTAATCCTCCACAGTTTACTAAGCTTATTGTGACTACTATTGAGGAAATAGCTAGGATTGCTAATACGGAGAATTCATAGGGAACATATTTAGTCGAAGACAAAGCTTATTGGCCAACCCTAGATTTTGATGCTAAGAATATTATGTGGGTGATGCTGTTTTGTCTAGGTATCCCAGCATTTTCCTTATTGATAGGAATAATATCTCTTCTGTCTCCAAAGTTATTGCTGAGCTCGATCTGAAGAGAGACTCCTATGATGACCCACATTTCTTTCCTCCTAGGAGCGTTGACCAGGAGCTTCAGTTGGGATATTTCGTTGCTATGGTTGCGATAGACCATAGGACAGGAACACCACTGGGCGCTTTTGAGGGATACGTCAATGGTGAGTTTTTCCACGGGGCTGATCTCCTATATCGTTTGGGGATGCTTATTTTTAAGGACGATCCAGAGTTCTTCTCTGCTGATAGGCTTTCTAGACTTACCTATGATGATTCTAGAAGACTGCTAGAATTCGATGGAAGGATCATATGGGATTACCATGTAAGGACATTTTTGCTCCGTGATATCGGGGAGAAAACTTTGGAGTTTTATGGCTCATTTAGAGAGTTACTAGATGTTAGAAATGTCCTAGAGCTCATTGAGAGGCTTAAACTGTTCCGGGCCTATGAGGATCCAGTAGCTAAGAAATCATATTTGTTGGCTAAGTTTCTTGATGGCCGAGAACTAGTTAGGTTTTTGGATAAGGAGAATTTTGAAGTCGCCGTTGATAATCATCTCTCAAGGCTCGCGATTAGATTGGGAATAATCAGGTTCCTGGATTATACCTATATTGAGAAGCAGATTGAGGTTCCAAGGGATTTCGATGTTGAGTTGCGTTTGGCGATAAGAAAGGCATGGAAGCTTGTTTCGAAGCTATCAAATGTCGATCCATTTACCCTAGATGATTTCCTATGGAGCTTTGGTAGGAGAGTATGTAGACAGAATAAACCCAAATGTGGGGATTGTCCCTTCCGAGATGTATGCCTAGCTAGAAGCCTCAATAAGTATTGGTTTGAGCATAGATATATTTTAACTTGGTATTATTGATATCAATGTTTTTCTAGCTCCATAGTATTCCAATTAGATTATCGGTGTGAGGAATGACCAATGATATTGAAGTTCTTGGAGAAGAATGGATCTACAAGGGAAGAAAAGTTAGATTGAAGAAACTTCTACTCAAAATAAGGGGAAGTAAAACTTTCCACGAAGTTATTGACTTTGGGGAGAGCGTAGCTATCTTACCCTTCAAAGATGATAGTACCGTGCTTCTGGAGAGACAATTCAGAGGAGCTGTGGGCGGGTGGTTACTTGAGATCCCTGCTGGGAGAATTGAGAGGGGAGAAAGTGCAGAAGAGGCAGCGAGACGTGAGCTACGGGAGGAAATTGGATACATACCCGAAGAGCTTGAGTATCTTGGTTCGTTTATCTTAACTCCAGGTTATAGTAATGAGAAGATACATATTTTTGTGGCTAGACAACTAAGATTTGTTGGCCAGGAACTAGAGGAGCATGAGGCGATAAGAATTGTTGAAATGCCATATGAAAAGCTCCTAGATATGGTTATGTGTGGGGAGATATCAGACGCTAAAACCGTCCTTGCTGTTCTGATGTACGAGACAAGAAAGATGAAGGAGTAGGAGATTGTCTTGCCGAGGAAAATAGCTTTTATATCTCCAGTACCGATAAAACTTCCAAAGGAGGCTGAAGAGGAGATAGGGATAAGGAAAAATGATGTTTATATCGAGTATAAGCACCCAGTACTCTACATAGTTAGAGCCACAAAGCGAGATAAGGACTATTTATATGTTTACTGTGGGAAAACAACATATGTCATAATGAAGGTTCGAGAAACAACAATAGAAGAGCTTATCTCGGCCCTCAAGGAAGTTCTTCAAGAATATGTCAGAGAGGATATTCTGGCCGAGTTTGAAGCTGAAATAAGACTATATTGCTTTCTATCCGATACCATTGATAAGATATACCATGAAACACTGAAACGTGCAGCTGAAGACTATAGGAGTTATGTATCTATACTATTGAATTTTGATCCGTTACTACGGAGAAAGCTCATGAAGCCTCTAGCGATAGGTTTGGCTAGGATAGCGCTAGGTGAGGCTACACGGAAACACTATATGGATCTTCCAGAAGATATCAAAGAAAAACTTAGCTTCAAGAGTTTCATGAAAATAGTTTTAAGCGAGATCTCATTAAAGAGCTTAGTTCGAAATATTCTACGCTTATCAGTAGTTTAGGTTCTCAATATTTCGAACTCATCGATGATCTTACCGTCAATACTTACATATTTGAAGCAGAGCCTATCCTCCTCAACTTCTAGGATCCCATAGCCCGGTTTGAATGAGTATTTCTTAAATATATCCTTGAAGATTACTTGATTTGGAAAACCACCAGACGCCCCCATCAATACGAGTTTGGAGCCTAGGAACTCGGTCCGAGCATAGACATGGTAATGTCCGGTCAGTATCAGATCTGGCTTTATAGTTGTAAATACTTCTCTGAGTTTGTTCGCTATTTCGGGATAGCGGACTATCGGCATCACTCTTATGGGAGGCACATGGAAATACACTATTGTCCATAAGTTTTTCTCCTTTGCCAGATTCATTGCTTCTATGAGCATCTCATATTCCTCTCTCGGAAATGTAAAATTGTGCGTATCTGCCACGTAGAGAGATATGAACAAAGCATTGCCAACCCTATAGAAGTACCACTTCTCATTGTTAGGTAGTTCAAAGAACCGATAGAATAATGTGGGGTCACCGTAGTGAATTTCATGGTTTCCGATGCTCGGCATTATTGGAAGCTCAGATAGGATCTCAGAAAAACCCGTGAAGAAACTGGCCCAAAACTGCGGAAAGCTTCTATCTACCATATCTCCACAATGCACAATGAAATCTTCCCTACTCTCGCTACTCACCGCTCTTAATACTCTATCGAACATTCCATATCCAGGAGCATGCGTGTCCGAGAGTATTATCGCTCTTATGGCCCCCCTAGCTGGGGGTGTATGAAAAGTATGTACAGAGCTCCAATTCACCATTTCTCCTTGTTCGTAGTAACCTATGACATAGCGATACGTTGTGCTGGGGCTCAGACCACTTATAAGCACATGATTTAATTTTTCCACAGATATGTTCACTATGCCTCTGTACGTTGAATTCCAATATAGTACGTATGCATAGCTAGCTATATTCCACCTCCAATTTATGACTATCGATCGGGCTGGATCTCCATTCCAAGTGAGCCATATGGCCTCCCAGCCCGGGCTAAGTGTATAGTACATATACGCTGAGAATAAACTTTGCGTTATGGGAACAAAGAGGAGAAGTAAGGTTACTGTTTTTATGAGAAAGACCTTCGCCTTAGATCTCCTCATTCCTCACACCAGAATACCATAGACGAGAATTATCATAAATATTATGTTGGTAGCGCATAGTAGAAAAACGAATCTGAAGTCTATCTGAGGGATCCCTAACTTCGTTTTTCCTCCAGATTGTCTACTTCTTCTAAGTCTTGGATATATTATGAGGACTAATACTCCCACAGAAGCCCCAACAAACAGATTCACAAATGACACCACAAAGGAGAGTATCGAGGCCACCAACAGTGCTTTTCCCTTGGTTTCTTCTATCGAATACGTCACGGCGAGCAACACAATTAGGGAAGAAACTGAGAGAAACACAGCTATTATTGCTAGAATATCAAGAACTTCCATAGCACATTTTAACCCAATCGATATTATTATTGCTGATGCCTTCCTAAATGCGGAGTAGAAGCTATCTGTCTCGTATGAACTTGTAAGCATCCTGTTTATGAGGAGCTCCATGGATAGAAATGATGATACGATTACTAGGAACATTGGACTTATCGCAATGTCTATCATTTTACGATCTCGCCTCCCTCAACAATGATCCTACCATTCTTTATTACATACTCTACGAGGTTGCTTCCAAACCTATAGCCGACAAACATGTGATTTGGAATATTCATTATTATTATATCGGCTTTCTTGCCTGGCTCTATACTTCCAATTTCCCTTCCAAGTCCTAGAGCATGAGCAGCATTTATGGTGGCTGCAGATATCGCCTCAGCAGGGGTCATTCTCAGAAAGTATACCGCAAGTGTTATTACGAGCTGCATATTTTCTACCCAACAATTTGGATTCAGATCTGTTGCTAACGCTACCGGGACACCCAAATCTATCATTTTTCTCGCATCAGCAAATTTCATGCTCATCAGAGTCATCGATGTTGCTGGTAGAAGAACACCTACCACACCTCTCTCAGCCATCTTTCTCAATCCCTCATCGGATGAGTTTAGTAGGTGGTCTGCTGATATTGCTCCTACCTCAGCAGCTAACTTTGCACCACCTAGATCCGTGAATTCATCGGCATGGACTTTAGGGATCAAACCATACTTCTTTCCCGCCATAAGTATTCTCCGGCCTTGCTTAGGTGAGAAAACATTTTTTTCTATGAAAACATCATTGAACTCAGCTAGTTTGTCCTTCACTACCCTTGGTATCATCTCTTTGATTATCACATCAACATATTCGTCGGGATTCTCCTTGAACTCTGGCGGTATTGCGTGGGCTCCGAGAAAAGTTGATACCACATCTATCGGGTGCTCCTCATCGAGTTTTCGGTTAACGCGGAGTATTTTCAACTCATTTTTTGTATCCAAGCCGTATCCACTCTTAGCTTCGATTGTTGTTGTCCCATGAATGAGCGCTATGTTCAATCTTTCGAAAGCCTCTTTGAAAAGCTCTGCTTCCGACGCATTTCTTGTGAGCCTCACAGTTTTTAGTATTCCTCCCCCTCTCCTAAGGATCTCTAGATATGGGACACCCTCAAGCTTCAGGGTTAATTCCTCTTCCCTCGAGCCTGCGAAGACCAGA
Organism: uncultured Nitrososphaerota archaeon; assembly: GCA_964628995.1. Lineage (GTDB taxonomy): Archaea > Asgardarchaeota > Njordarchaeia > Njordarchaeales > Panguiarchaeaceae > Panguiarchaeum. The sequence continues at coordinate 7,399 of CAZVPA010000098.1, forward strand.
TGCGTATGTGGATCTATAAATCCTGGAAGAACAATCTTTCCCGACGCGTCGATCAGTAGGTCCGCATCATATTTTTTTACTAATACATCAGTTTTTCCTACATCGATTATCTTTCCGTTCATCACAGCGACTGCGCCACGAGGTATTATGCCTAGATCCCTGAGCTCAGCACCGATCTTAGGCCTCTCGGAATACCCCTTCAGAGTTATCAATTCCTCTGCATCAACGATTAGTATGTCCACATGCATGGTTCCTCTCCTCACAATGTAGGAAAAACATTGGGTATCCGCTATAATACGCTTTTTCGGTTTATATGTCTGAGAGAGCTAACCTAACTATGAACTCTTTGAGGTCAAGTATTCTTGCCAAGCTCGCAGATTCATTTGTCCCATGGATCCTCGACTTATTGTCCCATACTCCGAAGGATATTATTGGTATGCCATAATGTCTGAACCAACCACCATCATTCCCACCAAGCATCCCTATTATGGGTAGGTCTTTACCTGTTATTTCTCTTAGGATTTCATGAGCATGTTTCACAAATTTGTGTTCCTCTGATGTCATCCAACCTGGAAATGCTCTGATTATTCTCATGGAGACGTCATGGATCCCCGTCTTATATTTTGTCATTTCAAAGAAGGATTTTAGTTCGGCGAGAGCATCATCAACATCTTCCTCAGGTATGAGACGCATATCAAAGCCAACAATAACCTCTCCAGGAACTATGTTGTATGCTTTGTTCTTAGTATTTATTTTTGTTATGGAGAATCTCCCCCAGAGCCTAGGTATGGGGTACTCTGGCGGGTTTCTTAGCCTACTCAGTTTCTGGCTTCGCACCGTCGTGAAGCCAAGCAGTTCTCGGAGGAAAATTATTGCCCTATGAATAGCGTTTTGAGAACCAAATATATATCCAGCATGTCCCTGAACCCCCTTGACTACGATCTCCCCGTGGACTATTCCACTCGCACCAATAACAAGACCCATAGAGGAAGAGTCCGCAACCAATAATGCGTCTAAATTAACGTATCTATTCCTCGCAATGTATCCCGCTCCGTATCTGCCTCCGATTTCCTCATCTGGTACTACTATTATAGATACATTCCAATGGGGTTCCATACCTTTCTCGATAATATCCTTCACAGCACCTATTGAGGCGACGATGCATCCCTTATCATCTGCAGCCCCACGACCGTATAATCTGATCTCGCCGTTCTCCTTGACCACTTTGAGATTAAATGGGTCGTACTTCCATTCACCACCAACATCAACAACATCGTAATGAGTTAATATCCCAAGCGTTTTTTCAGCTCCAACATCGTATCTAGCCACAATACACGGACGCGGAATACCATCTCCCGCCTCAGTCTCACCGTCATAGATATTTATTTTTAGTCCTAGTTTTTTAAGCTCCTCCCTCAGCGCACTGGCAATTTCTTTGTATCCTTTACCATTCCCAGTAACACTTTTGATGCCCACAAGGCGCTTTAGAAGACTAACCTCATATGTTTCCTCGATCCTAGAGTTCATAGGCAACACCAACACAAAGAAAACTCACAGAAAACACTATACTGAATCAAAAGCCAAAAATGGAGAATTCAGAAAATATAATGGCTTAGATAATACCCACCGATAAATATGCGAGATCTCTTCAACGTTTGATTATCTTTCGATACTTTAAGACAAGAATAAGCACCACCAAACATGTTGCTACGAGTACCATAATAATTGTAAATATATTCGAGCCTATGTTACCTGGGTGGTTAAGGGAATCAACGGGATCCGTACCGTAAAAAACTTCAATACCGTCGCTGTAACCATCGTCATCGGTATCATATTTTACAGGCGATGAACCGTACAGCGACTCCGAAAAGTCAGATAGACAATCTCCATCCTGATCTATGTCCTCAACATTCCCTGTGTGGTGGGGATTGCCCATGAAGACGCCCCAATAGACACGGTTTCTCGGAAATGTAGCACCAGGAACATCTAAGGCATATGTATAATTATCAAAGCATGTAAAAACAATCTCCAAGTCACCATCATTATCAAGATCACCAACAACTGGGGGAGAGTCTATACAGTCACCCGCATAGAAGATCCATAGCGTCTTACCATCAGCACCGTCCACTGCATATATCTTGCCGTATTTGTCGCCAACAATGACATCTGGAGTGCCATCCCTATTAAGATCTACTACTGCGGGGGAAGACCACCTTATTTGACCCCAAAACTGGGCACACCAGATAGTTTCTCCGTCAGCACCTCTATACGCCACCAACGTGTTACGGTTTATATCGGGATCGTAGCTTACACTGACCACATCTAGCTTTCCGTCCCCATCAATATCAACTATTACTGGGGATACTTCCTGAGTCATCTTGCTATGATTCGTAGTTCCTGAGAACCAAAGTAGCCTACCATTAGCACCATCGAAAGCTATGGTATGAGCGAAAACATCACTAACAACAATGTCTAAAATACCATCCCCATTTAGATCCCCTACCGCAGCAGTCGACGGAGAGCACATAGCCCATATAGTTGCGCAAGATGAGGAATCGACTCTTCGACCTCCGCTCCAGAGTATCGAGCCGTCATCCCCCCTTAATACTAGGATTGCATCTGAGAAGTTTAGGGC
>CAZVPA010000099.1:0-2333 GCA_964628995.1 uncultured Nitrososphaerota archaeon
ATATATTTCTTATTAGTTGATAGGGAGACTTGGTGTATCGTTTGAGGAATGCCTTTGTGATAGAGGGGCCTGTTCCGCCCGAGCTTTTCTTTGATAGGAAAGATGTGGTGGCTTTTTTCCGTAATCTCCTAGAGCTTGAGAAGTACAGGATGCTTATCGCTATCCTTGGGCCATTCAAGTTTGGGAAGACCAGCATTCTTTTTAAGTTGAGGAGTATAGCTATGGGCTACAATAAGGTGATTCCGTTACTCCTTAGGCTCAATATCGTCAGTAAACCATTGGCCTTTATTGTCAATGAGTTGGCTGCGAGTATTAAGGGTTTAGATGCTAGGGGGATCCTCCGTTATGAGGAACCCTACTATATGTTTGAGAGAATAAACATGGTGTTGGAGAGGGAGGACAAATGGTTGTTGTTACTGATTGATGAGTTCCAGGATCTTCCAGAGGCCATTAAGAGTGAGGGTACTTCATTAATCGGCGGGACAAATTCGTGTATGAATTCATTAGGGGTATTGTTGAGGAATTTAGGATAGGCCTTGTGGTATCAGGATCTGTTATTGGTCCACTTATGGATGCATTGGATGTATGGCATGGAAGGTTCATTCAATTTAAGTTGAGGGAGTTTCCGCGGGAGGACTCAATCGACATGTTGAGGAAACTATTCGCCCTATCCGGCATCCATGTGGACGATTCGGTCTTGGAATATATAGCTGTCTCGATGAATGACTATCCATTCCACATGCAACTCTTCGGGTATTACCTTGTGGATCAGAGAAAAATAGACGAGAATACCATCGAGATCGCCAGAAGGAAAGTCCAAAAAATCCTGATAGATTATTATAGCAGAAAATTATTGGAGGTAAAAGGCCTAGATCCCGAGGCAGTCCGCATCCTAGCCGAGATGTTGAAGCCAATATCTATAACTGAGTTGAGTGATAATGAGATAGACCTCCTACTGAAGCTAGAGCGTCTAGGATATGTATTCCGTGAGAATAATGAGTATAGAATCTATGATAGGATGTTCGGCAGATACATGACAAATGTACTCTCAAATAGACCAGAAGAAAAATACATACCAGAGTACACCTCAGAATACTTCGTCGCGAAAAAGCTTGCCTACGAAGAGAACTTTAGGGATGCATTCATATCACTTATGAGCTGGGGGCCATTCGACATAGTTATCCTGAGAAACATAGGAGGGCTCAGAGGGATAGGGATACGGGTGAAGAGAACATATGAGAATAAGCTAGCGATCAGTAGAAGAGAGATCGAGAAAATCCGGGACATAGCAAGAGAGATGAATCTTATACCAGTAATAGCGATCGTAAAGCTACCTAGAAAGGATATAGAGTATCTAGCCATAGACACTAATAGACGCTCTCCGAAGCTGGGTGAACTACTAAAACCGCTAATGATTGACAATACAGGGAAAGACGAAGGAAAGGACGAAGTGATATACTGAGATACATAACATACACCGTATATTGCGAAGAGATATATCTCCAACAGACCAGAGAACCATGGTGACTAGGCTATATTATACTGTTTCCTTGACATTTATAAGGTGACATAATTATTGGCAAAAACACCCAGATTTGGAATTGCTGAGCATGTCAATGGAGGAATTATCAATTTTGGACGGTTTTGTCCATACATAGAATATCCTACAAAACACTTATTGATTTCATCAAAAAACAGTAAATGCCAATATTTCTATCGCATACTGAATGTGGTAACAATTTTGGTGAAATGACCACATACCCCCAGTAATTGTCCTAGTGTTGGGGAAGAGACAAATAATCTGAACTCTTGGGATCGATGGGGCAAGAACATTCAATATGTTTTTATATTTTATTTGTCTTTTTTTGAGAATACTTGAGTTCTTAGAGGTGATGTTTGTTGGGTATGACTATTGCCGAGAAGATCTTGGCTAAGAAGTCTGGGAGGGGTTCCGTCAGGCCTGGGGAATTCATAATGGCTAGGGTTGACCTCGCAATGTCCCATGAGAATGCCGATATGGTTCTCAAGAGTTTTGTCAAGCTTGATGTTGATAAGGTGTGGGATCCGGATAAAATAGTAATAATCTTTGACCATAGGATCCCAGCGGAGTCTATCAGGACCGCCACCACACATAAGAGACTGAGGGAGTTTGTGAAGAAGCAAGGCATCAGACATTTCCATGATATTGGGTATGGGATATGCCACCAAGTTCTCCTTGAGGAGTATGATAGGCCTGGGATGCTTATAGTTGGTACAGACTCACACACTACTACTCATGGTGTTGTTGGTGCCTTCTCTACTGGGATTGGAGCTACAGATATGGCGATGGTGTG
>CAZVPA010000099.1:2343-9867 GCA_964628995.1 uncultured Nitrososphaerota archaeon
CCCAGAAACAATGAAGATTACTGTCAATGGTAAGTGGCCGAAGGGTGTATACTCTAAGGACTTGATCATATATCTCATAGGGAAACTTGGTGTTGATGCTGCAAACTATAGGGCTGTTGAGTTTCATGGCAAGGCCATCGAGGAGCTAAGCATCTCAGCGAGAGCAACAATAACAAATATGGCTATGGAGATGGGGGCTAAGGCCGCGATAATACCCCCCGATAACAAGACGATAAAGTATGTTGAAGAACATGTTGGGAGGGACTTTGAGGTTATACTCCCAGACAAGGATGCGGAATACGTAGCAGAATATGAGTTTGATGTATCAGAGTTGGAACCCATGGTTGCTGCTCCTCACTCTCCAGGAAACGCAAAACCAGTGAAAGAGGTGGAGGGCATAAAAATACATCAGGCGTTCCTAGGTACATGTACTAATGGAAGATTGGAAGACCTAGAGATTGCGGCGAAAATACTTGAGGGGAGAAAAATCCATCCTGAGGTAAGGATGATTGTTGGTCCCGCATCGAGAAGAATATTCATGGAGGCATTAAAGAAGGGGCTTATTGACGTATTTGTCGAGGCTGGGGCTGTGATAATACCTCCTGGGTGTGGTCCCTGTCTAGGGAAGCATCAGGGAACACTTGCCGCGGGGGAGGTATGTATATCATCAGCGAATAGAAATTTCAAGGGTAGGATGGGTTCCCCTGAAGCAGAGATATATTTGGCGTCCCCCGCAACCGTCGCTGCCTCGGCCATTGAGGGAAAAATAACTGATCCACGCAAATATCTCTAATCCTTTTGTTTTTTTTTGAGGCCTCCCTATTGAGGGTTTTTAATGTTCGCTGTTCTCGATGCGGATCTAGGATATTCAAATACATGAAGAAGTCTCCCGGAAAGCTTTGGCATTGCTGGAAAAGCAACATACTCAGGGACTACTCCAAAAGGCAAGGAGATAAGGTACTCTGCCCAAAATGTGGCAACATCATAGGCATTGAAAAGAAGGCATACATAAAGCTGATAAAGGGAACCTATAGATACTAGCATAGAGATGATAATATAGCACCCATGAGGCCTTTTAAATATACTTTTATATAAGTTTGACTGCTATATGATATCATTAGAATACCTGTTTGGAATTTTGATTATCCGAAATTACTTATGTTGCTCTGGGGGATGTGGAGAGGAATATGCGTTTAAGAGTTACTAGGTATGTCGTGAATGAGTCGAAATGTAGGAAGTGTTATGTATGTAAGACTATTGTGAGGTGTCCCAGCCCTAATGCATGTATAGGTTGCGCATCATGTTTTCTAGCCTGTCCATATGAGGCAATAGAGCCTGTAGAGGCTGAAGTTTCTGCTAGGGAAATACAGATCAAGGTGGATGGGGAGCGTGTTTTTGTTCCAGACGGGGTTACATTAAAACACGCATTAGAGTTTGTCGGATATAGATTCGTCAGGTTTCCAGAGAAGGGAGAAAACACAATATTCACACCATGCGAGACGGGGGGATGTTATGCTTGTGCTGTTCTCGTGGATGGAAAGCTTAGGCCTCTGTGCCATACGGCAGTAAGAGAAGGCATGGAAATATCTACCGATGTAGAGAATGTTGAACCCCTCAGGATCATTGAAGGTTTTATTCCTCATAGTGTCGGTGGTGTTGGAACTCCTTGGTGGATTAAGGGTTATGGATATATCGAGGTCGCATGTTTTTCCGCTGGCTGTAACCTTAGATGTCCAACATGCCAAAACTTCATGGTTACATATAATAGTAAACATGAACCAATGACCCCTGAGAAGGCGGCACTGATCCTTTCGGTTGTGCGTAGGAAATATGGAGTGGATAGGATGGCTATTAGTGGTGGTGAACCAACCCTAAATAGGAGATGGCTTATCGCATTTTTCAGGGAACTTAGGAAAAGGAACCCAGATGCGAGACTCCACCTAGACACCAACGCGACGCTACTAACTAGGGACTATATCGATGATCTTGTTGAGGCTGGAGTCACCGATATAGGCCCAGACCTTAAGGCATATACACTAGAGACATTCCAAAAAATCACTGGGATTACTGATAGGGAGCTCGCCAGGAAGTATTTTGATACTGCGTGGGATGCCGTCAAGTACTTACTGGATAACTATTATCCAGATGTATTTGTGGGTATAGGTATACCATATAATAGGGAGTTCTACCCAGACATGGAGGAGCTCGCCAAATTTGGTGAAGCCATAGCTAGGATAAACCCCGAGGTTCAGGTATGTGTCTTGGACTATAGACCTGAGTTCAGAGCACACAACATAAAGAGACCGGGCGTAAATGAGATGTTGAGGGTAAAGAAGATACTTAATGATGTGGGCCTAAAGACAGTTATTGTGCAGACATACCTGGGACACATAGGGCCTTAATAATCTACTGGTTTCGGTATCCTCTCTAGACTAATATGGTATGCTATATAGTGATAGGAAGTAGTATGTATAGGGAAGAGCTAGTGTCTCCTTATTTTCTCCAATATCTTCTTCCTCACCAATAGGACATAGGTGGCGACCCCACCCGCGACTATTGCTCCACCAATAGCAATGCCTATAAGTCTTGTCTTTAGTATGATGTTGGAGGTTAGGTCCGTTATCCTTATTTTTAACTTCCCTCCTACGTTTGGGGCCCACCAGATTCCAGCTGATGACAACATCATGTATGCTGTGCCCTCATATCTGGAGGTAAATGTACGTGTTGCGTTTCCGATGATAGCCCAGTACATTAATATTCTGTAGCCCCAGTAGTATCCATATCTCTTCTCCATAAATGGCCATGATCCATCACTACCAAAGAAGATAGCGTATGTTATTATGTTTGGTCTGTCCGACATTACATCTATCCTATATGTATGTCCTTCCTTTAGGCTCAGCGATAATAGGTTCACCATATCGCCGACACCAAACTCCACATCTGCCTGTTCATCTAGTGGTGTTGGGTCAACACTCTCTAAGGAAACAGTAATGCTCTCCGCATCGATGACCGATATAACAATGAATACTGTAGTATTCCTATATGTTGTTACATATTCCAGAATGATGGGATATTCTTCTGTCGATTCAAAATACCTCACGCCGAAATCCCTAGTGAACTCTATTATCCAATCGCTCTCCGTGGTCATTATTGTTGCGGAGACATATGCTGAGCCATCAGATATTTTTGTGGGGCTAACGGTAATCCTATACTTCTTACCGATACACGCCTTCATCCCTATTATACAGTATGTTGGTCCCTCCATCTTCTGGAAATTTATGACTGCTTCCTCCCCAGGATTGATCGTTACTATTTCGCCATCAATACTAAAAGATATCCTGATTGTGAATTCTTGGGATGATGACTCATAATAGTCCCAGTAAAACATAATGACGACCCCCCTACTCGCTTCGGTCGAGATATGGTCCCGAGTCTTCTGTTCTTGGGATGATATAATCTCAACGGCATTGATCCTATATGCGGGGCCGCCCCTTACGCCAGTGGGTGAGTATTCCTTTGTCCTATTCACCATTATTATTGACATATCATCAATGGAGACAGTCATATTTGCCGTATCATCATACCTCAATAATTCATCACCTGAACCATATAGGCTCCCATATATACTCCAGTACTCCCCAGATAACTTCTGTATCTCCAACCTATAGAGGTGTTTCGAATCAAAGTTTTCCAGCACGACACAAAATGGTTCAGCAGTATCCTTGGTGAGTGTTATTTCGGTTGTCTGGTTAGGAGAAAGCGATACGTAGCCTATCCCAGTAATGTTTATCTCTATTGTTGCCTTGTTCTTCATATCCCTGTTGGCCACAATATAGTATTCCCCTGGGTCAAGATACGCTATGAGTTTAGCACTACCATTACCACTTAAAACTGTTGATACATAGCTCCTAGCATACTGGGAGTCTATTAGTTCGTATGTTATGCTGGCGGATCCAGAGAGGCTATATATTATGAAGTTTGCGTATGCTGTTGGGTTGCTCGCTGACAATGTCGTTGATACATATGTGCTCCTACGCTCCATATAACCATTCTCATACATAAACTCTAGGAATACCCAGTCAACATAGACGGATCCATCACCCTCATACCTCAGCTCTATTACATTCAATGAGCCGTTCGACGTCTTATATAGCCATTCTGGCGGGACATCAAGGCTTATGTTGATGAAGGATGCCGACGTATTGGTTATTTTCCCCAAGTAGTTACCATTCACATATATATGTATTGTGTCACTAGCCATTATGTCGTGTAGGTATACCATGATTTTTGCGGAGACTATGTCGAACTCTATGGGTATTACCGTCTGGCTTATATTTATCCTATATGCGTTCCTAGACCCTATTGTGAGTTTGAATACCGTACAGTTTTTTTCGCTAAACCCCCACTCATAGTACCCATCAGCAATGGCTTCTTGGAATGGAAAAATAAGTTCTAGGGAGTAGTTTATCTCCACGAAACCAATCGACATGTCGTAGGCATCAAACGTCGCCAAGATATCTCCAGCCCTACGGAAATATATTTCCCTCTCATAGGTATCGCTTGTATTCGCGAGCAGACACTCCCAATACCCCACTATGGGTTCCCAGTAGTACACATCATCAGAATACATCCTACTATACCTATCATGCTTCTCATAGATACTCACAGAAACACATGTTGATGCCCCAGTGTTATTAGGCACAGTATATGTTGCGGAGAGATGAAAGATGTAGACACCAGGTGTGGATATTCTGATGCTGAATACGTATGATGGTTCTTCCACAGTCAGCCTCACGAGGCCAGAGAAATTTGTGCCTGATGCGATACCCATGCTCGATATCGAGGGAGACCTCTCTGCAATGCCACCACTACTAGTGTTCATTCTTATATGGATCATTGATAGCAGTAGTAAATGGAGAAGAAATAATATGGCTATTCTGTCTAAGTATCTCATATAGATATCACCAAGAAGTAATAACGAAAAACAGTAAATATCCTATGTATTATGTGAAACCCTACAATTCGTTGGATAAACTATTCCTTCTTGAATTCATCCTTGCGGATAAATATTACGCCAGTCTGCTTGTATTCCTTCGCCTTTATGTCCCACTTCTCCACCTCCTCTATGTTGTTCATCACAAAGCTTGTTATGCCTATCTCGGTTCTAAGGCTCAGGTCTATCGCGAAGACCGCGACAGAATGATCCATATTGAAGTCACTCCAGAACTTTACCTTCAGAGGTATCTTTATGTCATTGAACAATTCCCTCAGTTTTTCTAGGTATCCCACACCATCCCTATATTTATCTGGGAGTATTAGTACCGCCCCACCACCAGAGTAGAGCATTTTCCTATCCCTATATGTATCAAAGAAATGCCTTATCGCATCCAAGCCTATCTTTATTTGTTCCTCGTCAAGCTCCCTAATACCGAGAAGTATGGCTGATAGTGTCTGTGAGAAGAACAGTGTTGCGTCCTCTGGTGGGGAATAATATATTGGGGGACCAAAATCATACGGGACAACAACCACCAAAGGTTTATACTCTACATACCTAGCCATAAAGGTCACCAAGACTGGGCGTTTCAACTACCCTTAATTTTAAACATATTAAAATTAGTATTTAAAGGTTATTTTTTGAACTACCACAGAGGCATGAAGCCTAAGAGTCGCATAGGGTAGTCTTTGGCTCTATATAGTCAGTGGAGGACCCAGTGGTAGTGTACCTGTCTCTGTGGATCTATCAGTAATATCCAGTATCAATGGCATTATATCTTTTCCGCGGATAACACCGAGGGCGCCCATGGATGTGGAGTTTTCATTAAACATTCTGACCCTATCCCTCCTTATTTCTGGTGCCCAGAACACTACTGGTACTGGTAGACCGATATGTCTGCCCCTTATGCTTGAGGTTGAGTGATCACCCGTTACCACAACCAATGTCTCTTCTAGGCTTGTGATGGGTTCTAGAGCCTTATCGATCCTCAGTATGAATTCTGCCTTTTCCTTTGGTTTCTTATCGTGGGATAGGTTATCCGCTGCCTTTATGTGGAGATATACAAAGTCATATCCAGCATCCAGAGCCCTCAGGCATCCCTCAACCTTCCCCTTGAGGTTTGTGGTTGGTGTTCCCGTGGCACCCTTGACATGTATCTCATTCATACCTAGTGCTCTGGCTATTCCCTTATATAGTGCCCCAGCAGCAATAAAGGCGGGTCTGAACCCCCATTTCTCGCTGAAGGGTCTTATTCTTTTTGCTATTCCGCCACCACGTATGAGGATAACATTTGCTGGAGGAAGACCACTCTTCCTCCTTTCCACGTTTATGTTGTTTTTATCGAGCACTCTATATGATATCTCGGTTATCCTATTTATTATTTTGGCCGCATTTTCAGCTTGGTTATAGAGGTTCTCTGGAAGTCCACGCCAAGGTTCTGCCTTTAGGATCGGTTTCCCAAGTTCATGAGGATCCGTATCCGTTATGGCCCCTATGAGATCCTCGCCCCTAAGGATAAGTACTCCTCTATGCTCTAACGTATGCTTTACTTCTGCTGGAAGCCCCTCCTCCTTTATTGCTTCATTCAGTATATTGTATAGTTCTTCGGCTTGGCTACCAGATATCCTTCCGGCCCTCCTGTCTGTGACTATTAGGTGTCTTCCTTCCTGTCTTACGGTGGCTAGGTTTGTTCTGAATGCTATTTCTCCCTTCGCAAGTTTTATTCCTGCCCCTAGGGCCTCAAAGTATCCTCTCCCTGGGTATTCTTTCTCTATGTCGTATCCAAATATTGATAGGTGCCCTATGTCGCTCGATGGTGGTATCCCTGGTGCTACTGGATGCATGATTCCGCACATCCCCTCGCTTGCCATTTTGTTTAGGGCTGTAAATTTTTTTGATGCATATTCCAGTGGGGTTCCATCCAACTGTGGGATGTATTCGTCCCCAACGCCATCTATGATTATTAGGACTACCCTCATGTTTATTACCTACCTAAAAGCGTTTATTCCTAGGAATCTGGCGCTTGGCCCCAACATTTCCTCTATCCTGAGCAACCTATTATATTTTGCTGTTCGCTCTCCCCGTGCTGGTGCTCCGGTCTTTATTATGCCTGTGGATAGTCCTACTGATAGATCCGCTATTGTTGTGTCTTCTGTTTCTCCACTTCTATGACTTATTATTGTTTTATAGTTATTGAGTCGGGCCATCTGTACTACATCAAGCGTTTCTGTTAGTGTCCCTATCTGGTTTGGCTTTATTAGTATTGCGTTTCCAGCCCCCATATCTATTCCCCTCTTTAGTCTGTTTGGGTTTGTTACGAATAGGTCGTCCCCAACTACCAGTATGTTTTTGAGGGTCCCTGTTAGTTCAGCGAACCCATCGAAGTCCTCCTCATGTAGTGGATCCTCGATCGATATTAGGGGGAACTCATTGCATAGTTCCTTATAGAAGTCTATGAGTGAGCCCTTATCGAGTTTTTTTCCATCAATACTGTATTTTTCCTCCTCCTCATTGTAGAATGTTGATGCCGC
>CAZVPA010000100.1:0-9862 GCA_964628995.1 uncultured Nitrososphaerota archaeon
CTGTTGCCTCTTGGGATGGTACTGGGAACTTTATATATAGTTGGAATACTAGCGGTCTCTATGGAAGATCGTGCGAGATTATTGCCTATAGTAACGATTCTGTTGGGAATATAGGTAGTTATCGTATCATTCTGAAGGTTTTTGGGATTGCTTCCCCCAAAAATAATAGTTATCTAAATGACACATCGGTTACTGTCGAGTGGTATTATTCGGAGGATTTATCCCAAATACAGATATACCTAAATTGCGTTCTTGTTGATACTGTTGACGCCAATGTTACGCGATATGACTTGTTTCTGGATGAGGGGGCATGGAATATTACTCTTCTAGCATTTGGTATAAGTGGTGATAAATTTAGTGACACAGTAATCGTATTTGTTGATCTAACACCACCATCCATAGCGATACTCCATCCAAGCAGTATGTATGTTAATAGTACTTTCGTAGAGATTATTTGGGATTATTCCGATAACTCTGGTGTTAATTGTTGCTATGTTTATGTTGACGGGGAGACCACATGTGTGGGATTAAATACAAGCCATATAGTTTCATTGGATGAGGGATCCCATCAGGTGGGAGTCATTGTCATTGATGTTGCTGGCAATGTTAAGAGATACCTATTTGAGTTGGTTGTAGATTTAACAGCACCAATATTACTTACGATATCCCCCGCGAATAACACATATACAAACGGTACGATTACTTGGGCATTCATAGATAGTTATGGTATTGACCACTATGAAATCTGCGTTGATAATGGTTCGTGGATTGTTGTTTTGGAGGAGAAGTATATTCTTACAGAGTATGGGGAGCATACGGTTCGTGTTAAAGCTGTCGATCCCGCTGGGAACATCGCCATATGTACTATTTATGTTACCGTTGATTTCATCCCACCAGAAATATTTCTGATAAAGCCCGAGAACCTCACGGCATACTTCACCAATCAGATAGCTATCTCTTGGGAGTGTTGGGATAACTATGGTATATCACGTTTTGTCATACAATATGATAACATATCTATATCCCCTCCAAACAATTCATTGGTCCTAACACTTCCCGAGGGAAAACATGTTATAGTATTGAAGGCGGTTGATTTCGCGGGGAACACAAAGATAGTAACCATAATAATATACATAGATCTCACACCACCAAGAATTGAGATAACATCGCCAGCAGACTGTCAATATCTAAACACAACAAAGGTCTATCTATCGTGGGAATACGTGGAAATAAATTTGGATCACTTTGAGGTTAGGGTTGATTTTGGGGAGTGGACTAGTGTTGGGAGGAATACGTCCTGTACCCTATTGCTTGATGATGGGCAGCATATTGTGGAGGTAGCGATAGTGGATATTGCTGGAAATAGGGAAACTGATAATATAACGATATATATTGATACCGAACCACCAACAATACATGTCCTGAAGCCGGAGAATAATAGTAAGGTATACACACAAGAGGTAACCATAGAGTTTGAGGTGTCCGACAATGTTGCGATCGACAATATATATGTACTCATCGGAGATGAGCGGGTCAATATCTCTGGACATACGGTGGTAGTAAGTCTAAGCAAAGGGAGAAACATTATACTAATAAAGGCAATGGATAAAGCGGGAAACGTCAGGAACGCCCTATTAGTGCTATACTATGAGGGAGGCCCAATGACAATATTGGCCAAATACGTACCAATCATCAGTTATTGCGTCATAATCGCATTGATCTTTCTCATTATAAAGAAGAGAAGAGGGAAAAAAGCCAGAGTAAAAGAAGAAATATCCGATCAGGAGGCAATACTAGAGGAGGAAGACACGTAGTATATTCCCTTCTTTTTCTGTACAGTTATGTGTCTCATCGATATAGTTTGGTATTGGCCATAGCTATCTCTAGTTTCAAAATGCTCAATGATATTATCTATATTTTTGGGTTCCTTCCAATAAATCCCGAATTTATTTTTGGTCATGGGGTCGCATTTGGAAAAGCCAACAATAGATAGACTCAAAGGAATAAGCGAGGCAACAAAACAGAAATTGAGGGATGCTGGGTTCCACTATGTTGAGGACATCCTGATATTCTCACCAGTAAAACTCGCAGAGATGTTAAGGGTATCGAAGGAAACAGCAGAAAAAATACTGAATGTTGCCGTAGAAGCACTATATGAAATCAAGAGAGAGCAAACACTCAGAGAGTTTGTTGAGGAAGCGGGGAGGAAGAGATTTATGAGTACTGGAGCATATAGCCTCAACAGGATACTACAGGGAGGATGGTGCATAGGTGAGGTAACAGAAATAGCTGGAGAATTCGCCGCAGGGAAAAGCCAGGCGGTATACACAGCACTAGCAATAGCATTCCTACCACCAATGGACACGGAAACAATCCAGAAAATGCTGGCTGGGGAGGAGGAAAAGAAGAAAAAGAAAAAGGAGAAAAAACATTACGGACTAAATGATGGGGACATAACAGTACTCCTCATAGATGCCGAGAGAACATTCAACTGGCAGAGGTTTCAGAGGATACTCCAGCGGTTCAAGATAGATATGGAGTTGGCGAAGGATAGATTCTATATCTACAGGCCGAGGAACACATGGGAGATGAAATCAGAAATAGAGAGACTACACAGATTTGTCAGGGAAAACAATACAAAGCTAGTGGTGGTGGACAGCCTAACAAAACTCCCAAGAGCAGACTTCGGGGGAGTAGGACAACTCTATGAGAGACAGAGAATAATACTAGAAATGACGGAGAAACTCCGAAGGATAGCGCAGACATACGGCATAGTGGTACTAGTAACGAACCAAGTAGTCGCAGTACCGGGAGCATTTGGGCTAGGGTATAGGCCTGTTGGTGGACATGTGCTCGGACACACAGTAGATACGAGACTACTATTGATAAAATCTGGAGAGCTTAGGAAGGTGAGGATACTTGATTCCTCGTGGTTGCCTCCGAATGAGTGTAAGATAAGGATTACAGAGGGAGGAATAGATGATGCTTGAGGATTTGGACCTAAACAGTCTCATGTTTTTCCTCACAATATTCGGGAGAGAGCTCCCAAGAATATTGAGGGATCTGGAACTTACAATAGAAAAAATAGAACGACACCCAAGAGGCAAGCTATGGCTTGAAAAAGCAGTATCCCTAGGGGTAGCAAAACTGGAGGAGGGAATAATACTGATTAATTGGAATAGGCTAAGAGAGCTCAGAAGAAGCATAAGGGAGGCACTGGAGGAATGCTTGAGATAGTCCTAGTAGTGGTGGCGGTAATAATACTACTCTACATAGTCCATAGGTTCTGGCCGAATAGTCTTGCGAAGAAACTAATGTATGAGGCCTTCGAGGGGGTTAGTGATGAGATATTACTAAGACACATAGAAGCAGGACAACTAGTGGTCTCAGGAACCAAGGAGAGAATAGATTTGGAATGGCCTGGATGGGATAGGTATGAGGAGAGCCATATGGAGACAATACTTGGGGTTTTAGGGGGTTATGGGGAAATCTTCAAGCTAATGATCAGACTCAAAAGAATGTACTTTAGGGAGATAGTCCGTCATGTCGGAAGAGCGGAGGTTGCACGGAGATGGTTGAGAGACGGAATAATGATTGGGCTTCTGAGAAAGGAGAGAGACTCTGATGGAGCTACAGTATATGTGATTGATAGGGATGGTTTGAGGAGAATCATAGAGTACATAGATGCAGCACTAGGAGAACTAATAGGAGAACACGGATGATGGAGTACTTCATCACCAAGGAGGAGGCCGAGGAAATATTGAGACTCCTGAAGAGGGAATGGTCATGCTTTGATGAATTACAATCAGAAATCATGGGGATCACGAAGGAAAAGACGATGTTCATAATGCAGGCCCTATACAAACTATTGGAGGAGGAGAGATCCAATGATCATGAGGTACAGGAAGCGTGGGCCAAATATACTGGTAGGCGACCAATAAGGCTATCAGAACTGGAGAGAAAAATAGAGGAGTTCTGCTCCAAGTATGGTATCAGTAAGGAAAGATTTATGAGGTGGTGGGAAGGTAGAACAAGACTCGTTGCGAGGGAGGGTCTTGATACTGATAGATTAATGAAACTAGCCAACTATTATGCATTGGCATATATACTTCAGAGGACACATACGCTGACAATGGTATTTCCAAGGGAACTTGAGGGGAGAATGGCGAGAGAAATAAAGTTCCGGGCAATGCTTATTGGTGCTGATGTGGAATTCGGAACCAATGATAAATTCTGGGTGACAATACGTATCGGAAACAGAACACCAGAAATAATGGCTGGGCTCGCAGAATATGCGGAGAGGATCATAGCCGAGGGGATATATGGGAGACTAGAAATAGTAGGGATACCAATATCCGGGGAGTATGAATGGGAGGAATATGATAGCCATATAGAGCGGATACTATCACAAGTCCTAACAGGGATGGGGGCAAGGGTGAGGAGGGAACCACAAGCAATAATCCTCGGAGACACAATATTTGTCCCAGACTTCTCTGTAGAATATGGAGACAGAAAGATATTTGTTGAGGTAGTGGGATACTGGAGAAGAAGCTATCTGATCAACAAAGAAATAAAGATTAGAAGGGCAATAGAAAAAGGAATCAGAATAATCATCGTAGTGAACAAGAGGTATGCCGATTTGTTCTCACATATCCCAACACCAATAATAACATATGAAAAACCAGAAGACTTAGTGTATGTATGTAAGAGAATTATTGAAATCCTCGAAAGACCCTAGGGACACTGCGGATACCGTGTGTTGTGTTTTAGGGTCTAGTAAGTATCTCCGAAATCTCTGATAGGTACTTCTCGGGGGATTTACCAAGTTTGATGAGTTCTATGGTTATCTTCTTTATGAATTCGGAGAAATTCCTATCATTGCTGATGATTTTGGATATAACATCATGGTTTGTTATTAGGAAATCCCTAAATGTTGTTGTATCCACATGCTTTAGGTAGTATCTCATGAATGTAAGGTCGAGGGACCCGCCCGGCATAAAGAAGCGTAATAGTAGATCCTTATCCTCAACAATAAAGGCTAGGTCGTGTAGTCGTGGCACAATAATCCGTGTGTGGCTGACTTTTTCTCCTCTGAGTACAGATGTATATACTATAGTGCTGGAAAATCTATGATACTCGCTCAGATCTGGATATGCCTTCTCGATCTCAGCCCTGGTCATGTGAAGCGGTGAGAAGGAGGAGTGTCTTGGTGCGTGGATAAGTTCTTTTACTATGCCGAGAACCTTTACTGGGCCAGAACAGTTTATCAAGACAAGTTTCCCGACGACAAGTCTATCGAACTTTTCTGGATACACAAAAAGCTCTATTTCATCCCCATTATAGCTTGCTACCTCCCCAACTGCGCGGGATATATCAGCATATATTCTGTTCCAACTCATACTACTGGCACCCTCTTTCTCAGGAGTTTTTTGGATAATAAAGCCTGAGGAGAGATCTTCCTAGTCAATCTAGCAATAATTTCCAGTAAATACTCCCTATCTT
This sequence comes from uncultured Nitrososphaerota archaeon, assembly GCA_964628995.1. GTDB lineage: Archaea > Asgardarchaeota > Njordarchaeia > Njordarchaeales > Panguiarchaeaceae > Panguiarchaeum. Next base: position 5,503 of record CAZVPA010000100.1, read on the forward strand.
CCCTCCTGAAAACAGCAATCTCGTGAGCTCTCTGGAGGGCAAGGGGGTAGCCACCACCAATTATTGACTGGGCTAGCACACACATCCTTATGTCCTCAGTATGATCCTTAAACTTCAGGGGGAACTCAACCCTAAGGATGTTCTTCTCAGCGATCTTGAGATAGAAGGCCACTATATCTAGGGAGTACTCATCGAGGAGATCCGACTTTACCCTGAAGAGAGGTGATCGATCACCGATGTTAAGGGTTGAATTCATTATTGTTGAGTCCCTTACTGGAGGTATTCTTTCAAGATCCCCCACAACAATGCTGAGGGTATTAAAAATGTCCGATGCGGTGGTATAGTACACACCAACAGGGATATATCCTCTTTCACCTATGGAATCCAGTAACTCAACGACCCCCCTAGCGATTTCTCTTCTGTGATCAGCAGAGTACACATAGGCGTAACGCATACTTATGGACTCATCTAACATTATAATCCCTATGTCACCATTTATTTCTGGACAGGCCTCCTCGATAAGCCTTCTCTCTAATTTTTTGACAGCCGTTCTTATTCGTTCATCAAGCCTGAGGTAATCCAGCAGATACCTCCTTATGACTTCTCCATCACCATAGCTATGTAGCCAGATCCCACTGCAGAGAATAACGATTGGGAGGTTGATGTGGGGCATATAGTCGATCCAGCTAGAATCTAGGCCACCAACAACATATGACTTATGCATCAAATATTGGCTCATCCATTTTATTGTTGGCTCTATCTTTTCACTAGGTGGATATGATCTTATATCCTCCACGGGCAGGAGGATGAAGAATGGAGTCCTTTTCCCCATGTTGGCTATGATATCGTCGGGATTAAAATTGTTCTCATAATGTTTGATTACTTCGCCTAGATATTTTGTTCTTGGTGCATCTATCTCTCTGAGGGCCTCCCTGACGACCTCAACCATCTTTATTCTTTTCAGGTATAGTTCGGAAGACACAAAGATCACCAAGGATTAGTAAATCTTTTCAGCTTTACCTATAACATCAGATATAATACTCTTTGTAATGAGGCTGGCTAAGGTCTCCGCTGTTTGAGGATCAATCTCGGTTGCAGGTCTTTTTGGAACAAGTCTGCATTTCCCAACATCCCTAGCAACAATACTATATAATCCTATCCTTTGTGCTAAGGAATCGATCTCGTTCTTATCCATAAACACCATAGGTCTTAGTATTGGGAGGTCAACAACGGAGCTTATGGCCATCATGTTTACTGGTGTTTGGGATGCCACCTGGGAAAGTACTTCTCCAGTAATTATTGCATGTGCCCTCTCTCTCCTAGCTATATACTCAGCAATCCTCAGCATAAGCATCTTGCAGAATAGGCACCTATACCTAAGTGCTGGAAGTCTAACATTAGCATGAACATCCCCTATCGGGACGATATACGTCTTCAATCTGCCGCTTGGAATCCAATCCCTGAACCAATCTAGCACGTCAAAAAAACGCTTCTTAGCATCCTCGGAATAGTATGGTGATAGGTCAACATGGACAATGACAATACGCATCCCCCGTTTCATCATCAACCATGCGGCTAGGGAGCTATCGATACCGCCTGATACAAGTGCGACCCCCTTTCCTGAGACGCCGTATGGTAATCCCCCAAATCCCTCTAACTTTTTCTCAAAGATATACGCATAGTGCTCTCTGATTTCTATCTCTAATACATTGTCAGGGTTTGTTAGATCGACCCTTAGATTCCCATTATTTCTGATCACTTCTTCTCCAACAATGCGGTTTACCTCTAGGCTGGTCAATGGGTACTCCTTAATGCGGTTTGTCCGCACAGCAAATGTACCGGCCCAATTTCTTGTTAGTTCTACTGCTGTCCCAATTATGGAGTCGAGATCATTCGGAATCCTTATACATAGTATTGTCTCCTTCACCCCGAATACCTTCTGGGTCTCACTATGTATTTTTTCGATATCTTTATCGGCCTCAATGAAGATCCTCCCAGCCCTATATGTTATCCTTGGTTTTTCCAGACCTTTCCTATGCAGTCTCTTCCTGATGTTTTTCATGAGAGTATTTATCCATGCCCTCAAGATGCCTGGGGACTTTAGGGTTATCTCCCCCGATAGCCTTATGAGGACTACCTTATCCATAGGAACCGCAACAAGAAGTATATATCTATTTCCTCCTAAGCATTCTTATGGCATATCGGACTATGGTGTGTGCTAGAGTATAGAAAGCCTTATCAATATTTGTGCCGGTCTTTGCGGAGGTCTCAACATAGGGTATCGGGAAGCCCAATTGCTTGGATATCGTCTCAGAGTACTTTAGGCCGTACTCTGGTGGTAAACAATTATGTGAATCCCTCAAATCTATCTTATTCCCAACTATGATGAATGGGAACACGCCGCCAGCATACCTCCAGAACTCTCTGATCCAATTAGGTATGGATCTAAAAGTCTCAGGTCTAGACACATCAAAAACAACAATAGCGGCCCTAGCCTTATGGTAATATATGGGCCTTATCATACTGAAATACTTCTGGCCAGCCAAATCGTAGATCATCCACTCAAAACTGTAGGTTCCTATCTGCGAGAAACTATAGACATCCTTCTTGATGTAGAAGTCGGCACCAATGGTACTCTTATACTCAACATCGAAACCATGGCCGAGATATCTCTTAGCAATAGATGTCTTACCGACGCCATCATCCCCAATAAACACAACCTTTACCCGTATGAGATTCTGTGTGCTTGCTGCCATCCCTATTCCCCAGCAATCATCAGGGTTACTCTAACACTCAGTAGTATCCATTACGAATCAAACCCATAAGTGAAAAAGATAAAAAATCATTTTTATAAATAGTTCCCCTATTCGAAGCTATTTTGTCCTCTACTGATGTTTCTCTACTGACTCCTCATGTTTGGTGAATGAAGCTCTGTTAGCATCAGTACTATTAGCTCTCATCATCCGTCAGTTGACCCTCTTCTCATCCTCAAGAATCATGAGAGAAAAATCTCAATATTAAATCTAACTGGAAATCGAAGTCTGACTTTACATTCAGTTCCTCGTGGGGGATCAATCCAAAGAGTATTCTAAGTATCGTTCTTGGATTCAACATATATCCTATTCTCCTCAGAGTCCTCATAAACCCCATATTTGTAGAAAAGATTCTCCTCCATACCCTATCATACATCTCTAGTGGCAGACCGTTTTCTAAGTTCCTTTTTATGACCTCAGCGAGCAGACTTGCGGACAGACCCCCGATGATGACCCCTCCCCCAGTGGTTGGTTTTGTTTGTCCCACAACGTCCCCAACACCAACGATATTACCAAAAACAAAACGGTGATAGGCCCCGTCAACATGTACAAGCCCCCCAAACTTCCTCAATATGGTGTATCTCCCAAATCTTCTCCTAGCCAATCCCCTTAGGAAGCGATAATGATCCCTCAAATACTTACTGGCTACACCAATCCTAGCACGGTTATGGCTAAGAGGAATAATCCATGAGAAGAAATCCGGAACATTGAAATACACATCAATAGTGTCGACATCACATAAATCATCAACCTTAACATCTATCTGCAATGCTGGTATAGAATCAAGTATTCTTTCACCAAGAAACCTACTCAGTAGGACACGTCTAGCCCCCTCAGCATCGACAACAATGTGGGATCTAAAACCTCTCCAGCCAACACTTACCCCCTCCTGAGACAGACATGAGACCTTCGTCCCTAGAAAAAACTCTGCTCCATAATCCATTGCTCTCCCCGCGACAAAACTATCGAGCGTAGGTCTGTCCAGAACCCCAATGATTGTGCTCAGGATGCGGAACCTCTTTCTTTTCCCCCCAGCATGAACCACAGCATACCTTATGGTGTTCACTACAATGCCATGCTTCTTCACATCAGCAAGTAGTCCAAGTCTTTTAAGTCCAGAAAAGCTAACAAGACCAGCACAATGAGGAGGATAGCCGATTTTCTTGTCCTCCTCAAAAACAGTGATCCTTATTCCCTTTCTCGCAAGCTGGTAAGCAAGAAAAGACCCAGTAAAACCACCACCAACGACTATTACTCCGCTCAAGTAAGTCACTCATGTTTTGCCTAGCTAATGCCGAACCACTTCTGGGGGTTTACCATATCCCAGATGTTGAGTCATTCATCGGGATGTATGGTATATGTATGCGTCTTTATTATGGGTCTCGGAATGGTGTATCAAAGAAATAAATGTTTTTTGTATAGTGACTAAAACGTGTACTCGAATATACCATCTATGTACATGATGAACAATAATAACCCAAAGCAAAATATCGGATAAAATAATGTTGCTAGGACTAACAAAACTATGTTCGTGGTAGTAATACTTC
>CAZVPA010000101.1:0-9612 GCA_964628995.1 uncultured Nitrososphaerota archaeon
TTTGCCGAGAACTTTGGGATAAGAGTACTTAATCCTGGGCGTCTTCCAGAGATTGTTCCAGAGGAAGTCCCCGTCGAGAAACCAGAGTTTGAAGAAATAGCGAGGGAGATAGAAACAGAAGTTGAAAAAATAGAAACTACAGAGCTTGAGGAGGGGCTTGAAGAAGAACTTGAAAAAATTGGAGAATACACAGAAGAGACAAAAATTGAAGAAGGGAAGGAAGAAATAGAGCCCACGATGGAGCTGGCGGAGACCGAGGAATCTGAGGAGACTATAGAGGCCGAACTCGAAAAGGAACTGGAGCGCATATCTGGTGAGGAAGAATGACAAGAAGGCTGATTTCACAGAGAAGAATGGCCGCCGAAATACTTGGATGTGGCGTAAATAGGGTATGGATAGACCCCGACGCCTTAGATGAAGTAGAGACAGCAGTAACAAAGGAGGAGATTAGACGCTTGATAAAGGAAAGAAAAATTTGGAAGCGACCAATAAAAGGAACATCACACCACCGAGCAAACATACGTGCCATAAAACGCAGAAAAGGGCGGCAACGAGGGCCAGGAAGGAAAAAAGGTTCTAGGAAAGCCAGAATGGGGGGTTCCTATGTGTGGGTAGTGAAGATCCGAGCTATAAGAAGAATCCTGAGGGCATTGAAATATGCGGGAATAATTACACCGAACACATATAATAAGCTCCGAAGGATGGCTAAGGCGGGAGTATTCAAGAGTAAGGCTCACGTGATTAGTTATATAAAGGATCATGAACTCAATGTTAAGCCTATACCTTCGGATTGGAAGAAAGAGATATTACTGAAATATGGCGAGAGGAAATGAGGAAAAAATTTGGTAAGGCATATAGAGTCGCTTGGAGAAGGAGAAGAGAAGGAAAGACAGATTATTATGCTAGGTATAGGATGTTACTATCCAAAAAACTTAGGGCTGTTGTTAGGAAAAGCTTGCGCCATATAGTGGTACAGTTTGTTAAGGCGGAGATATTGGGGGATAGGACACTATCATATACAAAATCCACGGAACTCAGAAAATATGGTTGGAAATACAATTGTGGAAACGTACCCGCGGCCTACCTTACTGGTTTTCTTGCTGGGCTTAAAGCTAGAAAAGCAAATATCAGGGAGGCAATACTTGATATAGGCCCTCAAAGATCTACCTATGGAGGCCGTCTTTATGCTGCGTTAAAAGGTCTGATTGATGCTGGCATAGAGATCCCCCATAATGAAAAAATATTTCCCTCCCCAGAGCGAATCCTAGGAAAGCATATAGAGAAATACGCACAAATGTTGAAGGACCGATCGGATAGATATAAGATACAGTTTGGAGACTACCTGAAGAGAAATGCCGACCCAGAAAAAATATCCCAAAATTTTATTGAGGTCATTAAGAAGATAGCGAAGGAATATAATAGTGAAATACCCACATGGTTAGAGAAGGTGGAGAAGCATGGTGATTAGAGTCAGGAAGATCCCTCCTGAGTCCATATTGATACCACCCGCAGAGCTAGAGATGACTTGGACACCAAGAACACATATAGGAAGACTCGTTAAGGAGGGCAAGATAACATCACTGAGAGAGGTATTCTACTATACCCACAAAATTCCGGAACCAGAAATAGTTGACTGGCTGGGGGTAGAATTTTATGGCTACATCCTGAATATCATAATAACTTCGCGGATGACAGACTCTGGAAGAAAAATGAGTTTTAGAACTGTTGTTGTTATTGGAAATAAGGATGGACTTATTGGTGTTGGGAAGGGAGGACATAGAGAACTAAGATTCTCCATACAGGAAGCAATAAACGACGCTAAGAAAAATATAATTCCCGTGATGAGAGGTTGCGGATCCTGGGAGTGTAGATGTGACATTCCTCACTCGGTTCCATTCAAGGTATATGGTGAGAGCGGTAGTGTGCGAGTATACCTTATCCCCGCACCACGCGGTACTGGCTTAGTGGCAGGGGAGGCCGCTAAGAGGGTTCTGGAGTTAGCAGGAATCCAGGATGTATACACAAAAACGCTGGGAAGAACAAGAACCGCTATCAATTTTATCTATGCCACATATGACGCACTTAAGAAATTATATAATATGCTATAGGGACTCATTTCCTGATCTTCTAATCTTATTCTATGTTGGCGTGGTAGGATCTCATAATTTCCTCCGTCAGGCCAAATCTATAGGCTAGTTCTGCTACTATTGCCTCGAAAGTCATTAGAGTTGCTATTTCGAACGCAGGTATGAAATCTTTGGACTCCTCTACCCCCACCGCGAAATACTTCTTTCTTTGCTCAATGTCCTCCAGCACCAAGTATATATCTGACTCCCTTGCTATGGTACCGTCTTCATTTCCAACAACCGATAATATTACCATACCTGTCTTTCTTCCCTCCTCAACCAAAATCTTAGGGATTGATGCCTCCCCCGAACCAGAGACCACAGTAAGGATATCCCCAGGCTTTCTAAAGATCCATTCTGAGGCATTACCAACATCAATACCAAGATGCTGGAAACGTATAGCAACCATTTTAGTTATATGTTCTAGGAGCCCTAGTCCAGCAAAAAAGCAGGTTCTGTTCTCTTTCTTTGCTCTTATATAGTTGTCAATAAAACCCCTTATACGCCTTGACTCCAACAATAGTTTATCCAATGACTTTTTGCAGACATCAATTATTGACTCGACAACATTTCTGAATGTTTCTGATGGTTCACTAACCTCCACCGATATTGCTAAGGCAGCACCAAACACAAGCGCTGAAAACTCAGTAATTGACCCCATAGGTGCTAATGGGGACTTGTATTTCCCAATAATTTTCCTCAAGACATAATCCATACTGTCCAGTACTGGCTTTCCTGGGAGATATATAGAGAAGTCTGCTAGTCTATCTATCTTTGATTTTGGAGTCGCTGTGAATGCCACCAATGTTGCCCCCCTCCTTATACACATCTCGGCATACATCGCAGTAGTACTCGTCCATCCGCTCCCAGAAAAAGCAAACACTAGATCTTCCCTACCAACAGGCTTAGCGAGGATATCACCTATGACACTTGTTTTTATCCCCCGCAACTTCAGCATATCCGCAAAAAATCTTCCAGCAAGACCAGACCTACCCATACCCACGACATGCACGGTCCTATTCTGTTGCTTGGCATATATCAGGAGCTCTATAGCCCTCCTGACGTTATCCCACTGCCTATTTAATATATCACCGAGAGCCCTCTCAGTCACTCTTATAAAGGTCAGAGTCGCATCTTTGAATGCGTTCAACAATCCAATCAACCCTAATCTTGAAGAAGAATTTGAATTGATTTAACATCGTATTTTGAGATGAATACGGGTGATATTTGATGCTACTTGGAGTGAGAATACTTCCGGATACAGGAGTACTAGTTAGACGCGAGCTCGAAACAATACTTAATAGAAAGATCTCGATCAGAAGTTTTACTGATGACTTTATTATGTTTGAAACAGACGACTTTACTGTTGACGCATGCAAAATTATTGTCGAGTCTAAGGCTATTAGAGGCCTATATCTTGTCACTAATGAGTTCCATTTTGGAGACCCAACAGATCTATACAAAAATGCACTCAATGTCGAGTGGTACGAGTTTTTTAGTCACGAGCACACATTCGCTGTTATCCCGGAATCCAAAAGTATTGACAGAGTAACGATTGGACGCAATGTTGGTCAGGGTATTGTAGACTCATTTATTAGTGGAACCAAGAAAAAACCAAGGGTTGATCTTGAATCCCCCCAAATCAGAATTTTAGCCAAAATAGTCAATAGTGAATGCCTACTTGGGATAGACCTCATAGGGAGAGATCTCAATGACCTCGATACGATATGTTCTAGACTCACGATTATCCCATGTTTCTCATCAACACCATTTGGAGAGATATTCCATAGTGGATGCTGCGAATCCTTTTTCGAACTTGTGAATGGATACCAGACACGGGAGAGAATTATAGATACAACATTTACCGATCTTCTGTGTATTGATCAGGAGAAAGTAATAGACCTATTGTCCGCCCCACAGAAACAAATATTTGATGCAGTATTTTGTTTTGATACTGACCAGAAAGAAAAAACCAGTCATCCGATAAAACATATGCCACTAGACACATTCATAACGAAGGATATTGATATATTCGGGTCAAACTTAACGAAGAGATTTCCAAGTAAAAAAGCACAAGTAGCATCCATCAATAAGCTTCTAGAGCTCATTGGAAAGAACAGTTCATGGGTGTGTGGAACAATACTATGTAGGGACGAATCATTAGACATAATTCACGGTTTTGATGTCGAAAAATTGGTAAAACTTAATATAAGGGGTATATCATCAACACTTATTAGGGTCACAAGAAGTGAGTAAAGAATGACAGAGGAGAGACCCCAACTCGTATTGACTAGCGCTAGTAGGAAAACCGCAAGAGCAAGATGCATCCTTACGCCTGGCAAGGGAATAGTACGTATTAATGGTCGCCGACTGGAATTCATAGAGAATAAGTACATACGCCTACTAATAGCCGAGCCTATTCTACTAATAGGAGATTTGGCGAAGAGAATAGACATAAGGGTTAGAGCCCGAGGCGGAGGAATAATATCCCAAGCATATGCTGCGAGATGCGCTATAGCTAGAGCCATAGTGAAATACTTTAAGGATCCAAGGATCGAACAACTCTACCGAGAGTATGACCGCTACCTACTGATTGAGGACATCAGAAGAAAAGAAATGAAAAAATTTGGAGGACCAGGAGCACGTGCAAGGTTCCAGACGAGCTACAGATAGACATTGTACCATCTCCTATACTTAACCTTTAGATCAGAATCGTCTTAGTAAGTTTTTTCGAAAGATATAGTGTTATGAAATCTACCAGTAGTATTATGCTGATAAGCAGTATTCCTGTTGCCGCAGCCTTCCCCATAAGTTCGGGATATGCGGCACCTAGTTCGATATATTCATACATCGTAAAGGTTAGTGTCGCGACCCCCTCTAGAAAACTCTGGGGAGTTCTGAAATTATAGCCGGTCGTCAAAATCAGTGGAGCCGTCTCACCTAATATGCGCCCAATCGCTAGGAGTACCCCAGTAACTATACCTGGGGCTGCCTGCCTAATCGTAACACTCCATGCTGTTTCCCATTCCGAGGCCCCAAGGGCATATGCCGACATTTTTATTTCTTGAGGAACAAGCTTAAGAGTTTCTTCGATTGTTCTCATCATTATGGGTATCATCATCAGAGACAATGTTAATGATGCAGACAGGAGAGAGAAACCAAAACCAAATATGTATACAAAGAGGTAATAACCAAAGATCCCAAAAACTATTGATGGTACCCCCGCAAGTATCTCGACCAGCGAGTTTATTATTGTTTTTATCCTCCTATCCCTCAGAAATTCTGTCAGATAGATAGCCGCGAGCAAACATAATGGAAGCGATATCGTTACTGAAACCGCAATCAATATGAATGATCCAGCAAGTGCATTGAATATTCCTCCCTCCCTCCCAAGGTTTTTTGGGTACGTGCTCACCAGTTCCCATGATAGATACTTGAGACCCATGCCGATGAGTGTAGAAACTATGAATATTAAGGGGGATATTGCCAGAATCGTTATAGAGCCGAGTAATATCGAAGCTATCGAATCCTTCAGTTTCTTCCTCATTTTCTTCCCCTAAACTTGCGTTCCATGTGAAGAATTATCATCTTTGATATGGCAACGAAGACCACCGATATCAATAGAAGTATTAGGGCTACCGCAAATAATGCCGATGTATGGTAAGGATCCCCGACACTCGCACCGAACTCATTAACAAGAACACTTGTAAGTACATAACAAGGATCAAAAAGCGACTTTGGTATTATCGCTACATTCCCAGTAACCCATAGAACGGCCATCGTCTCTCCTATTGCTCGTCCAAGACTCAACAATATCGCCGCTGCAATCCCTGGAAATGCCACCCGTAAGGTTATCTTGAATGCCACTTCCGTTTTTGATGCCCCAATAGCGTATGCTGACAGCTTTAATTCTTCTGGAACCAACTTCATGACTTCTATTGAGATCGCAACTATTAGTGGCGTTATCATTATCGCTAGAACTAAGCCCGCGGCCATCACACCGAAGCCCCTAGGTTTACCGCTGAACAATGGTATGAAACCAAGTGTGCTGGAGAGAAATGGTTGGATACTTTCCCGGAGTAATGGAACTATAAACACTAGTGCCCAGAAACCATAGATTACTGATGGGATACTGAAGTTTACCTGAAAGAGGGACTCAAGAAATTCTCTGATCTTCCTCGGGCTGTATTCCACAACAAATAACGCTGAAAGTACGCCAATTGGTATAGCAATCATGAGTGCTACCCCCACAACGAATAGTGATCCTGCAATGAAAGGGAGAATACCATACTTCCCCGAGTTAGGATCCCATGTTCTGGAAAAAAGCTCTAATCCCCTACTAGTAAGTATTGGAAGAGCCCCCACTATTATCGCTATGGCAATAAAGACTATTACCGACGAAGCAAGTATACACGCAACACGCAGGACATGAACACCAATTCTCTCAGAAACCCTCCTCATAGCACTCTCCTAACATAATCCACCAATTATTAGTAGGGCCATCTTATGAAGCATTGTCCCAGCTATCTCAACATAGCCTACCCCCCTAACAATACTCATTACCTGTCCTCCCTCACTATCCAGTACCCACGCAATAAATTTTATCACGTGGGGTTTTGATTTTACGTACCTCCTATCAACCACAAAGTATAAGGCTCTAGCTATAGGGTACGCACTGGGAACCCTGGCATCAAAGAGACTCTCATTTACATTCAATATCCTCTTCTCTGCCGCTTTTTTTACGGTTTCCGCTGATGGCACTACATACTCATTCGTCATTGGATTCAGGATCTCCGCCACAATTACTCCCGACTCTTGGGTATATGCTAGGCCTACATACCCAATAGCGTTGGGGTTGTTTCTAACATTGATCAACACTTCTTGGTTTCCATTACCACTCACGAATCTCCGAGAGTTGGGCCATGAGACTACCTCCCCATGGCCTAGCCTCCAGTTTGGATCGAGCGACAACCACTTAGAAAAAACATCCGTTGTTCCTGACTTGTCCGCCCTGACACAGACAATTATTTCTCCTCTCGCCTTTATGCTGACATTATATGCCATACTGAATTCCTCCCAAGTCCTCACCTTTCCACCAAATATGGCCACTATCATCTCTCTAGTAAGCCTTAGGGAGTCGTTAACATTTTCATTCGCAACAATAGCAACGCCGTCCAGTGCTACAGGTATTTCAACAAGATTGGGAAATTTTTTTCTTTGGTCCTGTTCCAGTGGATGACTAGCCATACCTATATCAACGGTATGCTCCCCAGCGGCCAATATTCCTAGGCCCGATCCTCCACCAGTAACCTCAACACTTATATTTGGATAGCAATCCATATAGATGCCTCCCCACCTCTGCGCTAAAGGAAACACTGTAGATGAACCGGCAAGAGTAATTTTCTTTCTAGGAGGATTCACAGCCAAGAACACTATCATTGCCAGATCTAATAGTAGTAGAACAAGTAATACTCTACGAAACCAAGCCAAGGTAACCCTCTAAAAACACATAAACACACAATAAAACAATATAGTATAGACTGCCCAAACCCCCATAATCATGGCCTTCTGATGGTATATATAGCATAACCTATTTTTGATGACACTCCCAATACGTACTTATAAATAGCTAGAACGAAACTTAAGATATAGATAAAGATCGACAACACTGATGCTTTGTATAGATCGGGCCCGTGAGGTAGTTAGGATTAGCCTGGGGGCTTTCGGAGCCCCATGTCGCGGGTTCAAATCCCGCCGGGCCCATCTATTCTGTGCCTTATGAGAGATGTTGAAACCAGTCTTTCTGATAATAGTTCATCATATATTTTTTCGCTTCTGAGGTATTCCTCTACCGGTTTCGCTGATACTTCTAGTCTGATTATTCTTGTCCTTCCGTACCTACCAAACGATACTACTGACGTACTTATTATGCCAAGGGTTTCTAATTCAGCGATATAATCGTTCAACCTTCTGAGCGTTACTGTGGGTCTCCCGATTCTCGACATGAAATCATCAAAAACTTTTTTTACTTTCCCTGTGGTTATTTTTGTATCACCTATCTTGTGTAGATAGAGTATCGACAGGATAAGTAATTGTTGATTGGGTGGGAGCGTCATTATTATTTCCTTGATTATATTTTTTTCGACCTCCATGTTTGCTCTCTGGACGTGCTGTGCTGTTACAATAATATCGCCTTCCCTATCTGCAATTTCGCCAGCTACCCTAAGTAGATCTATCGCCCTTCTAGCATCCCCATCTCTCGCCGCCAATATTGCCGCATATCTTATTGCTTCATCTGATATACAGCCCTCAAAAAACGCCATCTTCGCCCTTTGGAGCAATATGTCGTATAGCTGTTCTTGGTTATATGGCTGGAAGACAACGATTTCTTCTGATAGGCTTGAGAGAACTCTAGCATCCAGATACTCCCTGAACTTTATGTCGTTTGTTATACCAACTATGGATACCTTAGATCTTTTGAGTTCCTCATTCAGTCTTGTGAATTGATATATTATGTCATCACCAGAATACTTAACCAACCAGTCAATCTCGTCGAGAATTATTGTAAATAGGTCAAACTTTTCTTCAAGCCTATTCATTATTGCCGTTATTATTATGTCTGGTGGAAGGCCCGTCTTGGATATATTGAGGCCCGTGTCCCTAGCTATTTTAACTAATGCTCTATAGTTTGTCCTATAGAAGCGACAATTGACATAGGAGAAACCAAACCTTATGCCTAGTTGACTTGTTTTCTCATGGAATTTTCTTATGACCAGTTTTGTTACCACGGTTTTGCCGGTACCCACGGGACCATACTCAAAGACATTGCTGGGACGATCCCCCCTTATGATGCTGGCCAGTATGTTTGCTAGCCTCAATATTTCCTCCTCTCGATGTGGAAGATCATCGGGAACATAATCTATGGATAAATACTTCTTATCCCTAAATACCGTCCTCCTGTTAAGTATTCTCTCGAAAAATTCATCCAGTATGCTCATTTTTGATCAATGATAAACCAGATTTTTTTCCTACCCAGAATTTTAAAGACCAGTATTTTTCCAGAACTACTCCGTCTATTCGCTATGCTTTTAATAGACACTGTTTTAAGTAAAGAGAAGTTTTTTAAAGCAAAAAGAAAAAATAAAACCAAAAGATTTCCAAAAGTTGGGTGATGCCTCTTGATTATGTGCCCTAAGTGTGGGACTCCCATGGAAAGAAGAGAAGTAAAATCACATCACGCCTTCTATGTATGCCCAGTATGTGGCTACTCCGAAACAATCAAGCTAAAAGAAAAACCAAGCATTAGAGGTATAGAAATAGAAATAGAGGAAAAGGGGGAGGGGGTCATAGAGGAACATCGAAGAAAGATACATATAAGTGAGGAAGAAATAGAGAATGTACTGGAAATACTGGAGGGTACTGAGGCATCAAGCTAGATGTTTAATCGTTTCCAGACCACTTATATCTATTCATTTGGTTAGGAGGA
>CAZVPA010000102.1:0-9542 GCA_964628995.1 uncultured Nitrososphaerota archaeon
TACCCCCGCACCTTTATATATATTTTTTAGCAACAATCAGCGGGGGAAGGGCCTTATCCTATAGTCAATGGGGTTGTCATCATATTACGTCTATATTTATACCTATGCGTCTGTTTTCAAGTGTTTGAAAATACCTACCGAATGAGTATTGGAGAATGTGGACTTTTGTGTTGGGGGACTATAGTGTGGTTGTGTTGCTGAGATTTCTAGGGAAAAGCCTATGGGGTTTGATAGGAGCGATTAAAAATTCGCTACATATATATTTTTGCTGAGATATTTATCATTATTGGTGGTGTGGATGAAGGTTATCCTTGATGATTATCTTGTGTCCACAGAGAGGAAGAAGTCCAAGAGGGGGAGAAGGGTAGTGTTGGATCACTATCTTGTTCGGGGTTCCCGATGGAGGGAGAAGTAAAAAGGTTGGAGGAAAGGGGTGTGTGGCTCCCATTAGAAATAAAGACGGAGAGGGGTATTGTTAGGACTTCTGGTCTCCTTAATAGTGGCTATAGGGTGGAGGAGCCACATATAGCATTACCGGTTTTGTTGTGTAGGAAACTAAGCATAGAGCCGATAAGATTTGAGCCGGATGCTCCAGACCTATGGATTACAGACAAGGTGGTGGATGTTAGAATAGTTGTCGGGGATAGAAACTCGGGTTGGGTAAAAACGAGAGTACACGCGTTTATGTATAAGCCATACATACTGATAAGTACATCATTGGCATCCAGATTAGGTGTGGGTGTATATGACCCTCATGAGGGACTATGGTTTTTCCGGGATGAAATCCAAAGAATAAGAAAATCGGCAAGACCAGTATTTTACTCGATTGACTAGGGACGATAGAAATATAGAATACTTGGTCTGTCTGTCACTTTGTTCGTGAAAGCCCCTCGTGTTTATATATATGTGCTATTTTCTGTTGTGTCATGGTGTTGTGGTGCTTGTTATGAGTATGAGGGCTCTGAAGAAAGGAGCGATCATGGCTACTCGTACGAGGAAATCATGGGTCTTTATAGTATTGTTCGGGATCCTGACAGTATTTTCTATTTTGAGCATGAGTAGTGTATATGCGTATGAGACAGATCAGTTAATAGGGATACGGGGATATGTCTTCACGCCAAAAGATATGATCAGCAAGACGGATTTCGAGAAAAGTAATTTCTATGGGTATCTGAGGGATATAGAGGATTATACGCGTGGCATCTATGTGGTATTCAGAACAAAAATCTCGCTGATGGGTGGTGTAAGTATAGGGATACTGTGGGTCGAGCCGTACTTTGATAAGCAGTATGACAAGGAGATGCCTTGGGTCATAGGGGAGATAAGACCCACCAAGATAGGTACTGGTAGGACTGTGAATTTTGATAAATATAGGAGTACGTATGAGGGGGTAATCCCTGAAGATTTTGAGATAGTGTTCCCAATGGAGAATATGTCAATAACATTCGACTATGGAAAACTTGCCTTTGACACACCAGCAGGCGAAATAAGTGTCGATATTGTCGGGAAATCCCTCGCCAAGTTTAGCAATTTCTGGGGCTCAGAGAGTGAGGCGAGACAATCCATATTTGTAACATATGCTGTTTTTAGTGAACTAGAGCGTAGTGGTATAGTTAGTGAGAGCGATATATATGTAGCGAGGGTTGTTGTTACGGTTGCTGGGGGTAGTGTGACATCGCCTTGGAATGTAAATAAGATTGAGAAGAACAAGAGGAGTATAGAGGAAAAACTAGACAAGTATGGTGATACATTAGAATTCAACGTTGCTCGCCCTGAGAAGTCCGCTAAGGAGTATATCAGCGATATGTCATTAATGTTGATTTCCCTACTACTTGTCCTAATACTTGGCTTGATATATGCTTTTATCCTAGTGAGTTTTAGGAAGTTTGATATAGCGACCCTGAGGGCCATCGGCTGGGGATCCAGCCACATAAGAGCACTAACAATGGGAGAATTTTCACTCACGATTATTGTTGGTTATATACTTGGTACTGTCGTGGGTGGAATATTATTGACAGCATATAAGGTGCCTATAACACCATACAGCTTTCTTATAAGCCTAGCCATACTATTGGTCTCAATCCTTGCGGGCTTGCTCCTGATCTCCAAGAGGGTGCTTGGGATCCCCCCAATGGAGGCATTCAGGGCTAGATAGCGAATCAATAATAATCTTTCCCCATACTGATTAGTTGGTCTTAATAAATATTATGGTTCTTTTTTTCTCTAGGGTGTCCAGTATGTCTAGTAGCACTAAGAGCGTTGGATCTAGGATAGAGGATTTCGCTAGGAAGACAAAAATGGTTTTCCGTATGGCCACCATGCCCAGTTGGAGGGAGTTCTGGCAGACATTTAAAATAATACTTCTGCTCGTCGTCATACTTGGCTTTATTGGTTTTGCAATAAGAATATTGATCCAGTCGTTTGTCGGTGTTCTACGTGGGTGAGGAGGAACCTGAGAAGTCCCCAAAAATATATGTTGTGAAGGTTCCTAAGGGTCGGGGGCTGGATCTACTATATATAATACAGCTCAGGAGGGAGCTGTTCAAGCTTCCAATATACTCAGCATTAATCCTCGATAACCATCCAGACCTGATATTTGTTGAGGCTGATGATTACCCGTCAGTAGCCAAAGCGATAGCATATTTTAGGTATACTAGAGCCTTCGAGGAACCCCTATCAGTATCAGAATATGAGGAACTAATGGATTCACTTAAGGGAATAATGGAAAGCGTAGAGAAAGTTAGGGAGGGCGAGGAGCTCAAGTTTGAGATAGGCCAGATAGTCGAAATAGTGAAAGGTCCGTTCAAAGGCAAAAAAGCACGCATAGTTAGTGTGTCAAAGAATAAGCTTTTCCTAGATCTGATGAGTGGGGCAATGTTACTCATAGAGGTCAAGCCAGAGGATGTAAGAATAGCAATGGAGGAGGCTGAACTCGGAGAGGAATCCTAAGATGTAGTCTTCTCTTCTCTCCAGAATGTTGGGATTACTATGAAAGATGACAAGGATGTACTCAATCTGCTCAACCCAAGGGTTCGTGACATCGCCTGGAAACTTGGAATAAGAAGACCAACACTAATCCAGCAAATGGCGATACCAAAGCTATTAGGAAGCGGTAAACATGCAATAATTGTGGCACCAACAGGTGCTGGAAAAACAGAAGCAGCAATCCTTCCCATACTATCAAAAATGTTTGCTGAGGAAGCATTCAAACCATTCTCCTTGATATATGTAACCCCCCTCCGCGCCCTGAATAGGGATATATTCCGCAGACTAAAAAGACTGCTTGACAAACTAGGAATAAGCGTGGATATTCGCCACGGTGATACACCCGCTCGCATTAGGAGGAGACAGACAGTGAACCCCCCAGTAATACTCATAACTACCCCTGAAACACTGAATATACTCCTGTGGGGACCAAAAATAAGGAGTAATTTCAAGAACACCCGATACATAATTATTGATGAGATACACGAGATATCCGATAGCAAGAGAGGAGTCCAGTTAGCCCTTGTCTTAGAACGAATAAAGAGACTCTGTGGGAAACCTCAAATAATCCTATTAAGTGCCACAGTAGCCAATGCGGGTGAGGTTCTAAAATACTACACGTGTGGGGAGGGAGGAGAAATAATTGAGTCACCAGAGGCGAAGCGATACAAGTTTAGGGTCATTTTTGTGGAGCCAGAACTGGAGGAGAGAGGAGGCATACTTTTAGTACGACCGAACCTACGGGCTGTTGTGGAAAAGATAAAGAAACTCATCTCCAAGGTGAAGGGTAAGGTGCTCATATTCACCAATACTAGGGATATGGCCGAGGCCATCGGAGCATACCTAGGCAGGGAAAGAAATATTAAGATTGCTGTTCATCATTCCGCAATATCCAGAGAACTTCGGGTCAGTGCAGAACTAGGGCTTAGGGAGGGAGACCTAAAGGCTGTGGTCGCTACGAGCTCCCTTGAGCTAGGGATAGATATTGGAGACATAGAACATGTCATACTTGTCAATTCTCCGAGAAGGGTGGAAGTCGCATTACAAAGGGTTGGCAGATCTGGGCATTTCATCGAGAGACCATCGATAGGAACCATAATAACGATGAGTATTGATGATTTTCTCGAAGCAGTATCAATAGCGGCCCTAGCGCAGAAAGGGGTTGTGGAGCCTATAACCCTAATATATTGTAGCTATGATGTTCTAGCCCACCAAGTGGTCGGCATCATAAGGGATTTCAGACTTGACATGGGAAGATACCCAACAATTGGGGAGGTATACGATATCGTGAGGAGGGCATATCCGTACAAAGATTTGTCCCTAGACAAGTTTCTATCTCTATGTAGATTTCTACATAGGAAGTCCAGAGCCATAAGGATCGAAGGGGATATATTGAAGTTGTCGAGGAATGCAATAAGGTTATATATTGAAAATGTGTCGATGATACCTCATAATCCAAAGTTCAGAGTGGTGGATGCACATACTAGGAGGATTGTGGGGGAACTGGACGAGATATACGCATATAATCTGAGGGAGGGGAGCAAGTTTGTTCTTGGTGGAAGATGTAGGGAGGTCCTACAGATAGATCCACTATTGAGAGAAGTACTCATTAGGGATGCCAACGAGATCACTGAACCCCCCTCATGGATTGGGGAGCTCTTGCCCGTCTCAATGATTGTCGCTAAGAATGTGGGGGTGCTCAGGAGGAAACTTTCTAAGGGGGCCGCAGGGGATATAAGGAGAATGATTGGAGGATCATCCGTGGGAAAAATTTTCGAGAAACTTAGAGGGATTAAGGATCCACCTGATGACAGAACAATACATATCGAACATTATCTCACTCCATTTCAACGGGGAGTAATAATTATACATTCATGCTCAGGAGACAGGATCAACAGAACAATGGCCTTAGTAATCTTTAGACTATTGCTTGAGGAGACCAGTCTGCCAGTTATAGAATATGCATCGGATCCATATAGAATATACATATACCTATACCCTACCGTTCTCTCCGGGAGGGATATCAGAGTAGCATTGTTCTCTGCATTCAGGGAGCTGACCAGGATGGCTGAAAATGGTCATATAGATGACTATGTGAGGGAAACCCTTAGACGTGATAAAAATGCACTATTATGGTATTTCATAAATGTTGCGAGGAGATTTGGCATTCTAAGGGATGAATCTCCATCACGTGACTTAGTTTTCTTCCTAATGAGGAAATATGAGCGTACGGTGGTTATGGAGGAGGCCATAAACGAATACATCAATGTGAAGCTCGACATTCATGGTCTTAGAAGCCTGTTGGAAAAAATAAGGGAGGGGAGCATAGAACTACGGCTACTGAGCAAGCCATCAATATTTTCATATCCAGAAGTATTCATACTTGATGTGGAGAAGAAGAAAGAAAAAATCCATAGAATCAGCCTGCAGAGATACAAGGAGAGGCTCCTCAGAAGGAGAGTAAAATGGTTCTGCATGCAGTGTGGATATGTGGAGGTGAGAAAGGTCTCCGAGGGGGTATGGGATAGATGTCCAAGATGTGGGTCGAGGATAGTTACGGTATCCAAGGTCTTTGACTTCCCAGAGTTCATCATGGAGAAAATTAAGAGAAAGGAGGAGCTCTCGGCTAGGGAGAGGAAAAGGATAGATCTACTTTTTTCGATAGGTATGCTCCTAAGACAATATCCGCAGAAGACATTACTGGCGGTCGCAGCAAGTGGGACTAATCTTCGGCAATGTATCAGCATTATCCAGAGGATACATGATGAAGAACAATTCCTAGAGAGACTGAGGGATATAGAAGCAAGATTTATTAAGTCCCAAGTTTTTGAGTAATTTTTTAAGCATATATGATGTTGAATATCTTAGCGGTTCTTGGGGGATTAGGTTGCCAGGGCGAGCAAAACATAGGGCTGAGCCAACCGAAGTATATATAGAGCCAGCATGGATAGAGAAGGGTCCTGGTGATGTGACACTCAACACTGGTGCGAGATGGGCTATCATTGAGGCAATGTTGAGACAGTTCGGCATAACAAGTCATCATACAAGGTCATTCGAAAAGTTTATAGATGAGGGTATCAAAAAGGTTATTGAGGACTACCCTAGAATTGATGCCCAAGTAGGTGTATTTATCGATTTTCTTGATGATGAGAATCCCTGCGAGCCACGGCCAGAGGAGATACGGTTTACCCCTCAGGAATGTAGATGGAAGGAACTTACATATTCCTTACCAATAGACATAAAGTTTGCGATAAAGAAGGTCAGGTACGAGGAGACACCAGAGGGGGTGAAAGAGTGGGAGGAACGCCTGAACTCAGGGTCAATAAGGATAGAGTGTATTCCCCTCGTTGTTGGGTCAAAGTATGACCCGAACCTAAATAAGTATCTTAGGGAGAATGAGGACTTCATAGTAAAAATAGGTGAGGATCCCCTCCAGCCAGAGGGATACGTAATAATTAATGGTTCAGAGAGGGTATTTCTCCCTCGTGAGGAGACTGCTAGGGCGAGGATCATTGTTGAGGAGCTTACTGGGACATCCCAAATATCCGCAAAATACAAGGTGGTTGCTTGGGTAACGTCTCCAGGCGTCTACAGAAATAGGTTTAGTGTATTCATATCCCGGAAGGACATGAGGATAGTGCTTAGATTCCCCAAGGTCATCCAAAACAAGTTTATACCTCTGATGGTAATGGTGAGAGCCTTAGGCCTAACAATTGGGGAATTCATGAAATTGGTTGTTCCAGAATACTTTGCTACCGATGGAAAGGAAGGCGCGGACATATACCAATTTCTCTTCTTAAACATAAGATATGCACCAACGGAGGTATTGGTTCGTCAGGAGGAGGCACTAAAGGAACTCTACAAATATCTCCAGAAAACAGGGTTCAGGGGTAGGCTAATATCGTTTGCTGGGGAGCAACAAAAAATAGGCTATGTAATAGATATGATAAATAGGTTCGTCATGCCACACTTGGGGACTACAGAAGACAGTTTTTACCTGAAAGCATACTATCTTGCGCGTCTCGTAAGAAGGGCGATATTGGTATACCTAGGCAAGGCAAAACCAGACGATAGGGATCACTACAAAAATAAGAGACTAAAACTCGTCGGGGACTTCCTTCGGGAGCTTTTTGCGGCCGCATGGAGAGAGTTTATAAGAGCATCAAGAGAGGCGCTCGCTAGAAAAGCCGTGGATATAATGGAGAGGGTTAGATCCAAGGACATACTTAGAACTGAAAAACTGGTAGAGATAATGCAGAGGGCATTGGCCACGGGGACATGGCCTACGGGGGTTACGGGGGTCACGGAAGTATTTGGAAAGTTAAATCATATAGAAATGATAAGTCATCTGAGGCGTGTCAAGAATATACTCACGACACGGGCACAGGCAAATCACGGGAAGGCTGAAGCGAGAGATCTACACGCGACCCAGTGGGGCAGAATATGTATAACAACAACATCGGAGGGAACGCTGTGTGGCTTAACGAAGCAACTCGCACTCTCGGCATATGTAAGTGTTGGATTAAAAGAGCATGAAAAAGAAAGAATGATAAACAAGATTCTCCCTAGGTGTGGACTGAAGAAGGTAGAGATCAAGAAGGGTTGGGTGCCATATCCAGAAACACCAGTCTTTGTGGATGGGATAATAGTCGGGGTGTGTAGCGATCCAGAAAAATTCGTCATGAAATTTAGGCAGTTGAGGAGGCAGGGAAAGATCCCATGGGAAGCATGCATCAAGTACTGGAAAGAGTTCAGAGAAGTACACATAACGGCGGATTCGGGGAGAATACTTAGGCCCCTAATAATCGTAGAGAATGGTAAGCCAAAATACACGATAGAACATGCCAAAAAACTGATGGAGAGAAGGATAACATTTGAGGATCTCATCAAGGAGGGAATAATAGAGATGTTGGATGCTGAAGAGGAAGAAGACGCATACATAGCACTGTGGGAGAAAGATTTGACGCCGGAGCACACACACATGGAGATAGCCCCAGCAACAGTGCTGGATCTAATCCCAAACATCGTTCCATTCGCCAATACAGATCAGGCACCAAAAATAATCCATGAAACATCGATGGCAAAGCAGGCTCTCACAATACCATTATTAAACTATAGGATAAAGCCAGAAACATCCACATATCTCCTATACTACCCTCAGAGGCCCCTAGTAACGACAAGGCCCTCAGAGTTCTTGGGTATAACTCAGAGGGGCTTCGGACAGAACGCCATAGTAGCAGTATTGAGCTATGAGGGACACAATATTGAGGATGCCATAATAATCAATAAGGCAGCAATAGAAAGAGGACTATTCAATGGAGCATACATTAGGATCTATGAGGTATTGGAGAGAACACATGCTGGTGGACACAAGGACGAGATAACATTACCACTCGAACAGAGAGGAAGAGACAAAGGAAAAATAGAAACATTAGCAGAAGACGGAATAGCATGGGAGGGGGAAATACTAACGGAGGAACAGGAGGTTGTGGGGAGAATAACTCCAAGGAAGAGAGAAGTAAGAAGCCTAAGATGGTTTGACGAAACAACAGAGAAGATAAGACCGGGAGAAGCTGGGCATGTGGACTCTATAGTAATAGCAAGCCTAGGTGAAATGGGGCAAAAGGGAATAAAGGTCTATGTAAAATTAAGACAACCAAGACCCGTCGAGCTAGGAGACAAATTCGCATCAAGA
Organism: uncultured Nitrososphaerota archaeon; assembly: GCA_964628995.1. Lineage (GTDB taxonomy): Archaea > Asgardarchaeota > Njordarchaeia > Njordarchaeales > Panguiarchaeaceae > Panguiarchaeum. The sequence goes on from CAZVPA010000102.1 coordinate 8,681, forward strand.
TCAGGACAAAAAGGAGTTGTTGGCCTTATAGTACCCCAAGAAGACATGCCCTTCACAGAAGATGGAATAATACCCGACATAATATTTAATCCACATGGAATACCCAGCAGGATGACAATAGGTTTCCTACTAGAAGCACTAGCGGGAACCATAGCAACAAAAATAGGAAAACCAATAGACGGAACAACATTCGAATCAGAATCATGGATGGAAGAACTAATAAACTGGGCAAAACAACTCGGCCTCAACTACTATGGAGAAAAAACACTCTATGACGGAAAAACAGGCAAAATGTATAGGGCACACATATTGGCAGGACCAATGTACTACCAACGTCTAAAACACCTAGCTAGAGACAAAATCCATGCACGATCCACAGGCAAATATACACTCCTCACACTCCAACCCCCAGGAGGAAGAGCAAGAGGAGGGGGTCTACGCCTTGGCGAGATGGAGAGAGATTCCTTGGTGGGACATGGACTAGCCCTATTCCTAAGAGAGAGGTTTGTAGACTCTAGTGATGGGGTCGATATATTCGTATGTGATGAACATGGCTTCATAGCGCGCTATGACAAGCGCTCCAAGCGCTGGATATGCCCGATATGCCGCAACAAGACGAAATCAGTTTCACGAGTAACAGTACCATATACATTCGTATTGCTCATCAGGGAGCTTCAGAGCCTCGGTATCCGTGTTCAACTCCGCACAAGCGAAATCGTCTAGACCCCCCGTGATATGTTAAGGGTTATTCTTATACATTTTAAGTTTTCCCTTTTCCCCGATTGATTGTTGCTAGACTATATACACCAAAAAGACTTATAAATGACTTTTAGAGCCTATAATTGATGCAATACGTGAGTAG
>CAZVPA010000103.1:0-8860 GCA_964628995.1 uncultured Nitrososphaerota archaeon
TTATAGGATAGGGCAACCACCCAGAAGGAGGAGACGATAGACTGCTACTCCACAATCTCTCTGAATGCCCTAGCCATTCTATATTCTTCAACTTTCTTCAGGACACGACCATGTTTACTTCCTCTACAGATCGCCACCACAGCTTCCTTAGCGGCAAGCACATCCCAATATTTCCCAATTATTGCCACTTTCTTACCGCTTATCGCTATTTTGACCCCCAACTCGTCCTCTATCTTAGATTTTATTTTTCCTCCTTTTCCAATCAATCTTGCTCTTATTCTGCTTAGGTCTCTTCCGCTTTTGGCATATTCCTCAATATTTATTACCTCCAAGGTGTAGTCTGATTTTTCCGCCAAAATTAGGGCATCTTGAGGCGAAAAACCATGTGCTATTGCCTCAACCACCATCTTGGCCTTTAGGGCATTTTCGATATTGTCTCTGGGTGCCACTATTAATATCTCCTCCCTGCCTGGTCGTACTTTTATTTTCACTCCGAGAAGTCTCTCTATTTTTTTCTCTACTGATCTCCTCGTTCCGATGACCACGCCAATACGCTCCTCACTTACCGACACAACCATGGCTATTTTTCCTTCATTATCCGATGTTGTTTCCATAATGACACCAGCAACATACCACCTAATATTCCTGATCGAGAATCCTTATGACATTTCTAAAAATTATTAGAAGTCCCCGCTTAGCTTTTTTCTCTATATCTCTAGACATTTCTGCTTCCCTGATGATATTTATCAGCTTACTGATATACTCTGAGTATCGCCTCAGATGTGGATTTTGAAGATTATCAATACATATTTTTATCATGGATAGGTTTTCTAGTAATGCTTTTTTATCTCCAACGCTCATACTTTTCCTCGCGCTGAGAATGTGTTGCCTCAGAGATTCTATGGTATCCTCCTTTTTATATCGACTTTTAATAATCCGAATAACGTTTCTCAGCACATCAATTAAATCAAAGGATGTAATATCAGCATCGGATGGGTGAACGCATCCAATGGATAAACCATGATAACTCACAAATATACATTCGGAACCATCAACGTTCATGTTTAGCTGGAAGACAGGTATGTCTCTACATGACACACTTATGCTACTCCTCACTCTCAAATCCATCATATATTTCATATCAACCTGATAGAGGACCCATGAACGCACTGAGGGCAATACTTGGAGAATTCTTTTGTATTTTTCGTCACCCATGAACAGTAACTCTAAACCATTATCATCGGATAAATAAACAGCCCTTGCCCCAGCATCGATAAGTTTTCCAACGAGTTTTCTTAATTCTTCAACTCCAGACATTAGTTGACCATCGGTATTATCTTTAAAAACAAAAGCACAAAAGGAAAAACAAAACAAGTACTACTCAAATAGGAAAAACTATTAACAAATAAAATTCTTAAGGAAGCTCCTTTATCATTGACGCCAATATTTCTATGAACCTAGTTTTGGCATCAGGCCTTATTGCAACCATTGGGTATGAGGGAAAACCAGTAAGTTCTTCTATGGCTGACGCTGGAAGTCTATCTGGTAAATCTTGCTTATTAGCTATCAATACAAAACGCGAGTAGGGTGTTATCTTCATTAAATATGGGAGTATTTCTTTCTGGAGTCTCTCAACATCATCTCTTGAGGAATCTGTCACCAGAACCACAAAGTCCGATCCCTCTGTTGTCACCATCCATGTACGCCAGTATTCTGGCTGGCCAGCCACAGTAAATAGTGTTACCTTGAAGGGCTCTATACCTTCTATCTCAAGTTCTTCAACATCCGCCAGTATTGTTGGAATGTGCTTAGTTATGGAAATACCACGTGCTACAAGTTTTACTATTGTTGTTTTCCCGACACCACCATATCCAGTCAGTGTACACTTAACTGGTAATAGTTTTATTGCCTCCTCAACACACTCCCCAAACTTTATAGCCCCATCACTTTTTTCTTCGGCCTTCGATGTGTCTGAGAATATCTCAATAGCGTCCTCCATAAGTTTTCTTAGTACCTTCTCAAGTTCCTCAGCACCATTAACTCTATCCGCCAAAACCGATAACATAAAGTCTGATGTAATCATTATAGAGATTCTATACTGCCCCAGTTCTATTGAGTCCACCTCCTTGACGAAGTGTTCTCTCATGCCCAAAAGTATCCTATTTATCAGTGGGAAATTTGGTGTGAAATTGGCATAAGTATCATAGAAAAGCTCATTACCGTAGGCGTCAAATAGTGCTACAGCACGAATCACCATATCATACACCCTATATACCATATATACTATAGACTTCACTTTTATTTTAGATTTGAGATAAGCTTATAGCTTTTCCAAAATGAGGGAAGTGAAGTCCCATGTCGATGACATTCAATCAGTTAAAGCATAGGGTAATGGTAATCCTTGATGCTATTAGGAAAAAGCATCCATCTCAACACGCGCGAGATGAAACAACAATAAATAGGTTGGCAGGCATCGTAGATCATATGATAGAGGCAAATTTTAGTGAGGATAATATTGGGGAAATTCTCGATATGATAAAATCGATGAGTGTCACGCTATTTAACCAAGTACTTACAAAATCAAAATACTCAACAAAATGCCGACAGATTCACAGTAAGTACGTTTGGAGGCAAAAACTAAAAAAAGCAAGGGCTCAAAAATAAGGAACTCTTTTACTCAATGCTTGTTATTATAAACCTCGTACCATCTTTCGTGTCTTCGAGTATTATACCTAGTTGTCGAAGTTTTTCTCTGATTTCATCCGCAAGATCATAGATTTTCCTGTTTCGTAGTTTTGCTCGGATATCGATTATTAAGTCCAAAAGTTTCCTCGAAATTTTGGCATCACTCGACATGTAGTTGGGAGGGAGAATAACTCCTACTTCTTTTCCCCGGATTTTCTTTTCAAGAATACGTTGATCTATGCTTTGCTGAAGTATGCCCATTATGCCTCCTAGTTCCCGGATTAGCTTTGCTATATCAACCAGTTGTTTGTTGCTAAAAGTATCATAGTCCCTCATGACCCACCTAGATATCTCGTGGAGGATCCTTATTGCCTCTACCGTATTAAGATTGTCGGCCAGAGCTATTAGAAATCTCCTCTTATAGTCATTAACTTTCTCCATGAAAACCTCCTCAGCAAGCCTGCCATGTTTTTCCGGGGGAGAAAACTCAGCCATGAAGAGGGCCCTATAGATCTCATCAAGCTTCTTCTCAGCCAATTTTAGTTTTTTCCAGCTAAATTCTAGCTGTCTCCGATAATGCACACTCAGTAGGAAATACCTTATGGTTTCGGAATCATATTGTTCTAGCGCATTTTTTATCGTAACTATGTTCCCAAGACTCTTGGCCATTTTTTCCTCCCTAATAGTTAACAGGCCTACATGGAACCATATCTTTGCGAGTGGTTTTCCTGTGAGGGCTTCACTCTGTGCTATCTCGTTTTCATGGTGTGGAAATATCAGATCCTCACCCCCGCCATGTATTTCTATTGTCTCGCCAAGGTGCTTGAGAACCATAGCGGAACATTCTATATGCCATCCTGGGCGGCCTTCCCCCCATGGACTTGGCCAAGATGGTTCACCAGGCTTCGCTTTTTTCCATAGAGCAAAATCTAGTGGGTCTTCCTTATACGGACTGGGCTCAATTCTTGCTCCAGCTCTCATTTCCTCTATGTTCCTCTTAGAGAGTTTACCATAGCCTTTGAATCTCCTTACCCTGAAATAAACACCATCCTTCGTCTCGTAGGCATATCCTTTCTCTATGAGGCCTCTAACAAACTCGATTATCTCTGGAATATGAGCTGACGCCCTAGGCTCGACATTGGGAGGCAATACGTTTAATGCCTTCATCGCATCATAAAACTCATAATAATACCGCTCAGCGATTTCAAAGGGGGATCTATTCTCTTCATGAGCTCTCCTAATTATCTTATCATCAACATCGGTCACATTTCTCACATACTTTACGTCATACCCCAAGTATTTTAGTAGCCTAATAAGAACATCAAATACAACATACGCCCTCGCATGTCCCAAATGTGGCACATCATATACTGTTGGCCCACAGAAGTATGCCCTTACGACTCTATTATTAATCCTTACCTTTCTACGAGAAAGCGTATCAAATAGCTTGATGTCTATTGGCATTCCAAAGACATCACCAATAGCATCCAGCCGAAAAACACTCCTTTTTTTCCTCTTTTAAATTTTTACTATTCAATGGGACTGTCCACCAAGATAAACTATCCTACTTTCAAGCTAGATTTCCTAACTAGGCTCCATGAAGCCCATATCATTATCCGGTCAGTAGACGGTCTCTCATTCAACGGAATGATTACGAAGCCTTCACTTGATGTTACATCCCTATTGAAATGGATCGCAGGAAATAAAAACAACCATTGAAAAATTTATTCTAGTAGGGAATATCGACGAAGGGTAATATTTTCTCAAAAGTAAGAGATTATTAGAGTGGCGCGGGGGTTTCCGAGTTCGAAATGGGTTCGGGCGTGGCCCGCGCCCTATGGCCGTCCGCCGAAGCGGACAGCACCGTCCTTTCGCCTGGGGTCTCCCACCAGACTACTCGGAGCGGCGTGGCGCGGCTTAGCCTTCGGCCCCCACACCTTTCTCGCATAATAATGTAGTAGACAATATGCTATTTAAAAATTTTTAAATGTTGGAATGAAGCATTAACCAGTAGAAATGGCCTATTAAGGGTGATATCTAGATTACTTTTATTCTTAGACATTATCCATTGGTGTTCCTGATAAACTTGATTCAGGTTAGATACAAAACTACTTCGTGTTCTCGTTATGTTTCCTTATATATTTCTATAAAACGAATACTATAGGAAAAATAAAATAGGGAAATATGATGGCTCAAGGGAGTATCGCCGATAAGAATATGTGTAAGAGCGAAGAAATGGTAATTTATGAAAAATCACCACTTGTGCGTCTATGGACTCACAGGATTCGAAAATTCTTAATTAACCTAATTGACCAGCTCAGGATGGATGGGCTTATAGAATCAAACTTTGAAGTTGATCTAATTGATCTAGTGAAGTCTACTATTGCTTGTGTCTTAGATAATATTAATATTAAGAATAAGTTGCGGGTATATATATATGACATATCCATTGCGTGCTTTTGGCTTAAACTTCAGGAATGTGGTACGACTAAAATTTCCCCAATAAAACTTGTAAGTATGGCAAAAAAAATCCTTGGCAGGCGTGTAACTCACGGAAAAGTATTAAAAGTATTGGCATATATTAAAAAATATAGACATGGAAGAGGCTTGGATCCTATTGAAGATATAAAAAGGCATATATTCATCATACTGGATAACATGTTTAGGGACAAGGAGTTCATACAAACAAGATTCAATACAGATGATGTATACTCAATGAATTTGATAGATCTCAAGCTAAATATTATTAAAAATGTAGGTAAATATCTATTGTTGATTCCACGTGAGAAAATTGTTGGAATACCTAGGAGAGTATTTAGTGCAGTCTTTCTTTATGCTTTGTTGCGGTTGTTATCTGAGGAACATGGGGGTGTTCAGATATACTCGAGTGACATTGAAAGGTTCTCGGGGGTATCGCGATTCACGATATTAAGAAAGTATAAGACTATAAAAAAGTACCTACATGGTAATCGTGTATATGTACAGTAAGCTTCTAATATTCATGTAGCGATTCTCTTTATCCTATCGCACTCCAGATGGAACAATCGGTGGTTATAGTTGGAGTTGATATACCACAATAGGGTAGCGAGATATATTGTTTCGGAGGGTATGTATAGATTTGAACTCAAGGAGACATTCAAAAACACAGCAAACATACTTTTTCCTCTTTTTCTAAAGTTTTTTGATAATCAACCCATAAGTACTCTAATCAACTTTGATGTACTAGAATCAGAGTTTATGAAGTATGTAAAGAGAGAGAGGGTAGTATATAGATATCTAAAAAAATTTCTAGATGGATATAACCACGATAACATGAAAGATATGGTGATTTTTCTTGTTTTCAAAATGTTTGATATCGAAGTTTTGTTTCCAATAATAGCTGATGTATTGGTTAATGAACTATTTGTAGATGGACATGGAAGAAGAATCTATATAGACCACGCGTTACTCGGAAGGCGAGATACTGAAATATTGTTGAATTCCAGACAGATCAGCAATTTATTATTATTTATAAAAGTCTATGGAGACACTCTAATAGCGGGGATCAATCCATCGGCTAAAATAGACCTACGTTTTCATAATCAAAGATTGCGAATCAGTGTTGATTCGGATCGGAGGGGCAGAGTATCAATAGCTATAAGGAAACTCTCTAGTATTCCTCCATTCTTCTCTCTTATACGTGATGTAAACAACAGGAAGATCTTATCATTGATAGCCACGCTCATGGTATTCCGTCCAAATATTGTAATATTCGGAGAAACTGGTGCGGGTAAGACAACACTAGCTGGTATACTATTGAGTATTCTTCCAGACTCTTGGAGGATAATAACCATAGAAGATGTACTAGAAATACCAGATAAACTAATTGAAAACAAAAGAATTGTTAGGATTCTTGTCCCAACTTTCGAGACACGATTGGTAGCTCCTTTAAGCCGGAATAAATTCATGGTGTTGAAGGAGACGGAGATAATAAAACTATTACATAGATCTCCAGATTTCTGCTTTATCAGCGAGATACAGGATGCCTCTGATACGAGAGCGATCTTTCATGCATTTGCTGCTGGAATAAGGGGAATAGCTACCACGCATGCGCGGGATATCTATGGGTTACTAAACAGATGGATGGGAATATATAATATCCCTTCCGAATGGGTCCACCTAATAGATATTCTAATTTTTATGGTAAGAGAGCTACATGGAGGGGGGATACGCAGAAGTATAGGATCTGTATATATCCCAATAAATGCATCATCGGGAAGCGCATTGGTCAGGGATGATTTATTTTTAACATACACAATCAAAAACCGCAGGATAGAGTTCATTAATATTCCATTAAGTAATGCTTTCTCTCTAGAGTATATCAAGAAAATACTAAGCGTATTTTTTCTAAAGCGATTAAACAGGCCATGTAACAGAAAAATAGGTACTCTTGTAGAATTATTTAATAATATCTATAATGCTCTTGGAAAGATGCTAAAACTTATAGGTGGCCAAGGGTTCTCTATTGATGATTCACTTCAGGAAAGAGCGTTTACAATTTTTAGAGATATAGCAAAAAAAATCGAGAAAACAATCAATGAGACCCTAATGTGCTAGATGATTACTGGTATATGACTATCTCAAATAGAAACTAATCGCGTCAGAAGTTAGTTAGGATTTAAATATGGTTTAATTAATAAATGAAATACTGTGTAAAAAGTATTTTATTGAGTAAAGCAAGGGGATATCCATGTCAAAAGCCAAAAAACCCCACGTAAATCTCGTAGTCATAGGCCACGTTGACCATGGAAAATCCACGCTGATGGGACATTTCCTATACAAGATGGGTGCTATTGACGAGAGAATCATAGAGAAATATAGAAAGGAGGCTGCAGAAATAGGCCGAGAATCATGGGCATATGCATGGGTTCTCGACACATTAAAGGAGGAACGATCACGAGGACTAACGATAGACCCAACATACACGAAATTCGAGACGGACAAATACTTCTTCACACTGATTGATGCCCCAGGCCACAGAGACTTCATAAAGAACATGATCTCTGGAACATCACAAGCAGATGCGGCAATACTAGTAGTCTCGGCAAAATCAAATGAATTCGAGGCAGGATTCAGCAGAGGCGGACAAACAAGAGAGCATGCGATTCTAGCTAAGATTCTAGGGATAAATAACCTGATAGTATGTGTAAATAAGATGGATGCCGTGGGCTATAAGAAGGATGCATACGAATACGTGAAGAGTGAATTATCGAAATTCCTGAAAACAATAGGCTTTAACTTAGATAGGGTACCCTTTGTACCAACAAGCGGTCTCAAGGGAGACAACTTGGTTGAAAAATCAGAAAATATGCCTTGGTATGATGGCCCAACACTAAAGGAGGCACTGGACAAATATATCGAGCCTCCACCAGTTCCGATAGATAAACCATTAAGGGTACCGATAGGGAAAGTTCTAAAGATAACAGGTGTAGGCACAGTTGCCACGGGCAGGGTGGCTACAGGCGTGCTAAAACCGGGCGATAAGGTGATAATAAATCCACCTCAAATACGCACAGTTGCTCAATCTATTGAAATGCATCACACAAAGCTTGACCAAGCAATACCTGGAGATAATATAGGGATAAACCTCAAGGGTGTGGCGGTGACAGACATAAAGCGAGGGGATGTCCTAGGACATGAAACTAATCCTCCCACGATAATCGGTCCAGAGGTTGCTCGGGTCCTTGCGAGGATATCCGTCGTGTGGCATCCTACATCGATAGCGGCCGGCTATACACCTGTACTGCATGCCCACACACTTCAAATAGCTACTCGGTTTGTGAAGATAAAAGCCAAATATGCGCCCACGGGCGAGCTTATCGAGGAAAATCCGTCCTTCATCAAGACTGGCGATGCTGCTGATGTCATACTTGAACCAATAAAGAAGTGTGTTTTAGAAAAAGCAGCGGAATTCCCACAGCTTGGTCGTTTCGCGATTAGAGATATGGGCCAGCTAATTGCTGTGGGCATAGTTAGGGATATTCTTCCACCAGACGCAGAATAAATTTTTGCTTGATCCTCTTTTTTAATTATTCCATTTTTTATCATTGGATTGATATTTGGATCTGATATGTGGTGTTCTTCGTATGTCTGGTGAACCTACAGAAGGGGAAGAGCTTCTGATTGATGAGAAGTT
>CAZVPA010000104.1:0-8727 GCA_964628995.1 uncultured Nitrososphaerota archaeon
CAGCATCCAGTCAGTGGACGGTCTCCATGAATTTAAAAAATTTAAAGGTTAGAAATATCGACTTAACACTAAATACTTTCCTCTATGTATAGACCATATCAAGTTGTCCGTACAAGGCTTTCTTTTCTCTCTACTCTAGAGCATAAGTCCGTAATCACTATACTGGATTTCTCCACCATACAAATCTTGGGCATGTTTAGGATTGACAAAACAACAAATATTCTAGAGATGAACCACAATACTCTAGGAATTACCATCAACAAGAAGACACAAAAAGACAAACATTAAGCGCCCAGTAGGAAAAAGTCCAAACCAAGGACAACTTAGCTCGGTCTATACACTTCTAATACTGCTGGATTTGTGTGGGGAGGAACGCCGACAAAAACTTATAAGATACTATCTCGATGTCCTTCAGACAACACTTAAGTGGCTCATCTCTCTAAGATTTAGGAGACGCATCGACACAACCATATATCAAACCACAGTCTCCAAGACTATAAGTTTGTTATCGTATATATCCTCGCTTAGAGGGGAATATATAAAAGATATCCCCCAATTGGTAATCGAGAACGCCGAATACTGCATGGACATATATGGACGCTATGATGAGTCAACATACGCTATGATATTCTTGGCTATGGTCATGTCTCTGGCATACATGGCCACGCTATTTGATGATGAAGCGAAAAACCGCATGCTTAAGAGCCTATATAATGCACTAAAACCATTTCTGGAAAATAATCCGAGGTGTTAGTCTATCTCGTTGCTTTTTGATAATAGGCCTAGTAAAAATACTGAAAATGATCGGGGCAGAGGAATCTATCACTATGGCGCGAGAGCTTGTGGAGTCTAATAAGAAACGAATACCAACATTCTTCATAGATTACTCCGAGCAAATAATAGGGGAGAAATCTAGGATTAATGCTTGATGGCTTCCAATATGAATTGATTTTGGTGCATATTGATAGATTTCACTTTGAATAAGCTATTTAGTAGCTCTATGACAAATGTCGCGTTGAAGTCATCCAGCATCTTGTCAACCACTACCAGTTTTCCGTGCTCTTTAAGGATGCTATGTATTTTATAGACTATTTGCTTTAGTGTGGGGAGTTCTTTTGTTAGGATTTTTCTATCCATTCTCTGCTTTCCGTATGCCCTCAATAGCTCGATATGATATAGAGTCTTCGTAATCTCATGAAGGGTGAACAATAGGGTAACTAGATCTACACTCCCTATATTGGATAATGACTTGATGTCTATCTTCAAGAACACAATGTTTTTAGGCGACCCTAAGAGCCTCAATACTCTGGATATTATCATTGCTGGCCCTAAACCAATGTCCAGCAGTATCAGATAAATTTCTCTCTCGCTTATCGCATGTCTAACAATCAAACCTGAAGGACCCGTGAGATATCCTGAACCCACATCCAGTATAGTGCCCTTTTTGGGGAGATCGAATGGAAGTGTTTTTGTCGAACATCTTATTGAGTCTGCTATGTATTGTGCAAGAATATCTGCTAGATAGTCACGAAATTCTATTTCATCCCTAGCCCTGAATATGAGTCCTTCAATTTCATTGATACATTGGTTAAATCTTCTCTTAAGAGCTGAACGCCAATAATAATCAGGTAAGTCGCCTACGGCAGACCTAAGGATGAATTTTAGGATGGAGACTGGGTTCTTAGGGATGATACTGGCTAGTCTATGAAATCCATGCGCTTTAAGGAACTCTATTAGCTTGCTAAAAGTGTTTGATGCTTTCCAACGCATGCAGGCACCATTAGAAAAGTATGACGATAAAAATTATGGGGCACGACGAAAATCATGTTTGCAGTTAAACATTACGTGCTTTTGAGGATCTTTGCGTTTTCTCGCTGGGATTATCTATTAAGCCTGTCCTCATTAGGAATTCTAGTAATTCCTTTTCTTCCTCCTGACTCACTGGGATGTGGAGCTCTAGTATTTCGCCAGTATTCGCATCGATGACCAAGTCGGATACGGTCACCTCAAAAACTTCCTGCTCATTACTCTCGGTGTCCCTAAAGAACATCAATATTTTTTTCTTGTCATCATATTTCCAAGCGATTTTGTTCATACCCATCTCCCACGCTTTCTTCTCCTTGTTACAAGTTTTTTGGCTCTAGAACTAATCCATGCTGTCACTACTTCTACCTATCCTCGAACTCATCCAAGACCACTATTATTCCGCGATCATTAAGCATTTTCACGAGGATAAATCTATCAGTCTTTGTATTATAATATGTCTCGTCTGGGTTATCTATTGCATCAATTAGAGCATCTACGCTTATTCCTCTTCTTTTTAGCGCCTCCTGGGCATGAGGCGTAAGTATAACTGGTTTTCCTCTCCACTTGGTCAATGCCATCAAAAACTCCTATCCTACCCATAAGAACAATATATATGCTAAATAAAAATATAAAGCAAGCAAATTTCCATCCTAAGCGATAAGCAAAGATAACATGAATGTGGGCTGAAAACCCAAACACCCGATGCTGGTGTCCCTGCACAATGAAACATGAAAAGTCGTGGGAAATTCTTGGGACACCCACGTTGTCTTTTGACACCAACGTTTATAGACATACAAGTCACATGCAACATAACTGATGATGCTGATTGTTTTATGCCTGTCCCATATGGGACACCCACACGAAGTCTCAGGTGGAAAGCGTTTCGGATACATGACACAAATTTTATAGCTGGAGGTTAGATGGAATAGGGACACTATCCTCGATACATCTGCTTTTAATCATATGCTATGTTTAGTATGCGTTATTATCGTTCGCCCGTTGTTTGGCGTTTCGTTGAATGGGACAGGTGGAAATTCATAGGACAGACAGAACAAATAACATCGAAGCCTAGATTTAACAGGGACAGCCTCCACGAAAAACAAATTTTCTATCTGACAGGCAGTTTTTATTGAGTGCGAGTTTTAAAACAAAAACTGATATTTGATGTTTAGGGGAGGATGTTGAGTGATGCTGAGGCCATAGCGGTGAAGACCATAGAGTTATTGCCAGAAATAATAGAGAAAAAACCAGAGCTGGCCTATAGAATGTTCGAGATTCTCAAGAGGCACTTCGTACCAGTAGAGATATTCAAGGAGATAATGGAAAAACTCGATAAGAGGCTTGAGACATTAGAAATGGATGTTAGAGAACTTAGAAGGGATGTTGAGACTCTTGGGAAGGATATGAAGAGCGTCAAAGCAAGTTTGGATAGGCTTATGGTATCTCTCGAGGAGGAGGCTCAATCTTGGGTTAGGCACTTGCTCAAGAAGCATGGGATAGAGATGAATGTGAGGAGAGAGTTTGTTGGGGATATGGAGATAGATATCTTTGGGGAAAGCGATGATATTGTGCTCGTAGGAGACGCCACGGTGAGAGCTGGCAGGGGGGTTATCGAGTGGATCCATAATAGAGCCAGGAAGATTTCTAGGCTCCCAAGATTTGCTGGAAAGAAATTCATAGTTATTATCTACGCAATGCATTACACACCAGAAGCTATTGAGTTGGCTAAGAAATTTGGCGTGTGGCTTATTAGAAGTGGTGTTGAGGTCTCAAAGTTCCAAATTATAGCATTCCCTATCTGAGAATTCAAATTCGAGCAAACCGATTCCAAAACTAGACCCCCTCATTGGTTTCTTCTCTGAGTCCAAATTAAAAGCATTTTTGTAGGTCTTCTGGTATTACCTTTGTGACTGTCCTTTTATTGCCCCTTTTAAGAAAATATTTATATAATAGTGGTGATACGAGGTGTATATAATAATCCATGTTGTATTTTTTTGTGTGATAGTAGCGTCCTATAAAGGGGTGTGTGGGTACATATGGAGGATTGTCTATAGGACATGGAATCCAACGAAGCTTGAGAGGATCTATATGAGATTTCTATTGATTATTCCGTTGATTATGTCCGCGGTGTGGGTGTTAGTAACGCTACACTCTGTAGTGATTCCAATACTTCAACAGGGTTTGGGTAGGACAGTAAAAATAATGGATCAAACGATAATAGTAACTACACAGTTAATAGCCGTGGTAAGGACTATGACATATTTAGTTATAGGATTGCTCATAGTAGTTAAAATACCTCAAATAATACCAAAGCGAGAAATTGAGATATTGGTATCAATAATAGAAATCATAATCATAGCGGAAAACATTGGATATCTCCTTAAGATTGGGCTTAGTCATAGTTTCTGGCTAATATTTATAGGAACTTTCATCTTCTGCTTCATCATATTCATTTCTCTAGGTTTCGTACGTGGGCTTGCCATAAGTTTTATGTTTCCACTAACTTACCTATGTGGAACAATGTTTTTCGGCGTGCTACTAGATTTGGCAGGTTCCTCATATGGCATTTATGGTCTCGGTCTTGTATTTTTAGTTGTACTAGTATTCGCGTCCTTGCCTATGCTCGTGGCAAGTACCCCTAATCTAATTGAGCTTTGGGCTTGGCTATCTGGAATTTACTTTGATTTCATTGATTTTCGATGTTTTAATGGTTTTAACTATGATAAATTGTTTTGTTTAAGTTGGACTTCTGATCTATCTATGCTTGGGGAAAATATTTTTGAGTCAATCAGAAAGGGAAAGTATTACAACTACTTACCAATTGTTGTTAAATCTGATTATACCCCTAGAGATGTAGATCGTATCCCAGGGACTATTATTGATGTATTCTTGTTGGGAAGGAGTATTGATGCTCGTAGTCTTACTCTACGTTGGTTTTATATGAATGGTCTGAAACCCAAATTGTTAGAGGATAAAGTTGTTTGGTTTCTTACTGGACTCATTAATAGTGATGCTATCACTTGTGTATCCGAAGTACTAAACATCCCTGCATTCGCCCTTAGGGGTCTATATGATAAACTTCGCTCCGATCCTTCTGAATTCTATGATTCTATAAGGAGACTGGGAATAAACGTCCCCAAGAAGCTATTTCTTAACGCTCTAAGAAATCCAGAACATGTAGTACCGCTTCTCGTTTATAGTGTTCCAGAAACATTAGATTTTCTAAGGAGATATATAAATTTCGCCTCTATTGATGGTTTTGTAGAATCCGTAATCAGTGGTGAAACTGGAATAATCGCTTGGACAAGCATAGAAACCCTACAAAGAATAGTTCAATCTCTTGTATCACGGGGCAGAAAAAATTTGGCTATTAGTGTTATCAACACCTGGGTTAAGGTTTTTCCTAGGCGCTATTGGCCTATGGCCTCTCGTACCATCCTATATCGTCTTAAGTCTTGGGGTCTCGATATTGGCGACTTTGCAAACCTAGATTGGTTTTGGGGTTTTGTGAGTTTATATCCCGAAATGTTGGAGAACGAGATGTTTGTAAAATATATTAGAGAGGACATTTTTTGCCGATACTGGTCCGAGATTGACTATGATTGGATAAAAAGGTATGTTGCGCATAATCCTGATCTTGCTGAATGCTTAGATCCGCAGATTGTCGAGAAATTGGTTAGGGATGGGGTCTTAGAACCATCTATTTTCTCCATATTTGGACGTGACCACCTTCTTAATATGCTTGTAACTGAGCCCAAATTACTTGTTCTTGGAGCTAAGTATCTGGATGAGGACATAATTTTTGACGCTCTAAGCAGAATGTCGAGAAAGAAGTTAGATGATCTCCTATGCTTCCTATCCGAAAAATCTTTAGATATCCAACAGATCCCCAAGAGGTTATTCACGGGTATAATAAGAAGAATTAGGGCCAATCGCATCTTGGAGTGTCTTCATATATTCCCGCCATACTTATGGCAAGAAATTTTTGATGTTTTGTATTCAACATATGGGGATGGCCTCGTAGATAAGCTTCTCGATGTGTTATCCCACGAAAATGCCAACATAATTTTCTTACTTTTGTTGGCAATAAACACCCCAGATGCTTTTGCGGCTATGGCTAAAGTCTCAAATATGATCAGTGGCGAACTTAGAAATGTTGTCCAGTATGTATTTGGCTCAGGACCAGTCCCAGAGAACTTAGATGAACTCATTATTAAGTATCCAGTTCTGATAAATGCCCTACGAGAAGAGGATTTATCTATTCTTGCTAACCTTACTAGAAAAATCTTAGACATATACAATCGTGCTGTTGATAAGCTATTAAGCATAGGTGGAAAAGTATCCGCCGAAGCACTAACTTGGCTTGCGGAAAAGGTAAAATCCAATATAATTGACGTTAAAGAAGCCGTTAAAATAGTCTTAGCCAAGCCACGCCCCTTCGACACACTCGTATTTAAGAAAGTAAAGAATATTGAGGGTTTCCTAGAGGCCGTAAAAAGAACCCTAGGACGCTGATACCTTAATCCTGTTCAGATAGAAAATTTCTTAGTTTTGTTGCTTGGGTTTGTGTTTCATAATTCCTTAATCATTTTGTTATATATATCGCTTTTAGTTAGAATGGTGTTTTCTAATCACCAATTAATGCGGGAAGCCCCAGAGGGAGATTGGGTCATAAAAATATGCTGTACAGCGAATATAATTAGTCCATAACGCAAAAACATACCAAAACATATTCTAGAAAAAATTCTAAATACATCCCCTCAGAGAAAATCATGAATTATCCACTTTAAAGAACTCGGATCAAAGAACGATCAACAACCAGAATTTCATGCACTAACCTACAAAGCAATATATGGGCCCATAAAGGGGGGATCGATCATATGTAGGCTCAAAAAATACTTACCATATCTGTCTTTCTTCACTTTTCCTGAGTTTTTCGGGAGGTTCGGTTCTTAGCCTCCATAGCCCCGCACCCGGATCCTCAAGAACTATCCTGAGAGCACTCGCCAATTTGTCACTTATTAATATTTCTCTCTCTATTGTAGATACCAACACGTCACATACTACAAAATCCATTTCCTCTCCATAGAGCTTTACTAGCAATCTATTTTTGATTAGGTAAAGACCTACTTCTCCTCCAGAGCTCTCCAGAGAGGTTACTTCTGCCTCCGGTGGGATGGGCCACATACCCAGCATTTCTGCGAGTTTTTTAGGTATTAGAATCTTTATTGTTGTTGTTTCAAAACCAGAATTTACAAGGGCATTGGCTATTACTTCTTTCCCTGTCTTACTATCCCTTATTAGTAATTTTACCCTTACAGCCATATTTCGTCGCCTCTCGTAACTTCCCGATACGTTCCTTAACCCTCTCCCTCAACTTACCTAACCGCTCATTCATGAGGCTCACCATAAAAAACTTTAGTGTCGCTAAAGCGACCATAGACACCAATACTTGAACTTCTATAATAATCTTGCCCACAAGTTCAATATAGTAAATAGTATTCATGATAGTTTTTATATTCGTGTTAGCGATTTTTGCCCCACAAATTCGTCCCTCCAAAATCCAACAATTGCGTTGTAGGTTACTGTGTTGAAGAATTGATAGACCGTTGGATCATTATCTTCTTTGAGAACTCCCTCCTTATCTCTCCCGTCCTTGCCGAGAGGATGAGTTGGAACAGTCGGTACACTATTAGCTCTACCCCTATGAATGTTGTGATCTTCTCGATCTCCTGCAGCTCATTGGGGTCATGAATATTTATTCGCGCTATTATGAAGTTAAATATATGTCCAAAGATATCATATCCATCACATTTGTGTTTAGATATAATCTCCATGAAGTCATCAGTTCTGGAGATACTATCTAGGAAGAGGATTATTCTCTCGGCTAGTGAGTATTTCGCTGAAAGGTCACCGCCACTCTCATCAAAAAGTTCGAACTCCCTATATATGTAGGGGAAAATATTCTCTGTCACAACCCTAATGATGAGGTCTAATACCTCCAGGAATTCGTTTTTTTCTCTCCTCAGAATACCCATGACCCGCGAGGCCAGTATGGTGTCAAATCTACTCAGCAACATTGTTTCGATTCGTGCCAAGATATCGGTGGTCAAGGTATACACCAGTATATAATAGCAATTTTGTATAAATTACCCTTGGTTTTTATGTTGCTTTTGATGGATATGTAGGAGGTGGTCGATATGGGGTATATTAAATGGTATGGGCATGCGGCATTCGAGATAATGCTTGATGGAAAAATCTTTATGATTGACCCATGGCTCACGAACCCTAAGTCTCCCATAAGAGGCATAGATGATATATCTAGAGTTGATTATATTGTTGTGACTCATGACCATGGAGACCACCTTGGGGAGGCAGTAAAGTTATCCAAGAAATTTAGGGCCCCAATAATAACAACATTTGAACTGGCAAATAACCTTAAGGAAAAAGGCGCAGAGACAATAGGTGCAAATATTGGGGGCCCAATAAAACTTAGTGATGACTTAGTCGCCATCTTAGTTCACGCTACCCACTCCTCGACACTCGGGGTGCCGACTGGCGTCATAATAAAGGGTGGGGAGGGGACAATATATCATGCTGGAGATACAGGACTCTTCAGCGAAATGAGCTTGCTGGGTGAAATGTATGGGATTGACATAGCGTTGCTCCCAATAGGCGGGCACTTTACAATGGGGCCATATGAAGCCGCATGGGCTGTAAAGCTACTAAAGCCAAAGGTGGTAATACCAATGCATTATCAGACATTCCCAGTAATTTCTGGGTCACCAGAGGAGCTTAAGAAGCATCTAGCGGATATGGGTATAGACGTAAAGCTAGTAGTCCTAAGCCCAGGTGAGTCCTACAAGTTCTAAATTTTTTGTTGTCCACAATGGAACATTTCCCAAGGATATACCCAAAGGG
>CAZVPA010000105.1:0-8669 GCA_964628995.1 uncultured Nitrososphaerota archaeon
GATGCTTGCAATACTAACATGGCTGAGAGCATACATAAAGTATGGCAGGAAAAAACAACAAAAAAAGAAAAAACAGGGGAAGAATGGGGAGTAACATCTCACAAAAATATTGACATATCCCTAGGAGTGTGTAGACATATAGAAACAAAACCAGACTAGGGGGCCCTCCAAATAATGATATACTATTGGGGAGATAGAATTATTAATAGCCACCATAGTATTGAAAAAGTGGGCAATCCTAATTGAGAAGACCACGAAAAAACTAACAAAACTTTAGTGATCTGAGTAATATGATTATATCAGTACAATGCTTGCTTGTACCCGAGTTGTTCGTATGTTGAGCTACCATATAGCCTCCTTGGGGCTAACAAACATAACTCACTTGAGGATAGAGTAGTTTGTCCTGCAACGGCCTCGGTAATACCTTAATCTTTATATATGCTTTTACAGGATTTCTTATATTTACAGGGGATACGTGACTTTGCTCTCGCCAGAGGAATCACTAGAACTCTTGGCTAGGCTTCTGAAAGAGGGAAAGTTGGAGGAGGCATATAGGCTATTCGCTGAGAACTCCGATGAGAACCACCATAATAGGTTTAGTAGGGTTATTGGGGCGATAAGTAGGGTTCTTAGAGTTGGTGAGTATGTCCTTATTTTTAATGAGAATATTGGTACTGTTGGTATTGTTGGGCTTGATGATAGATATAGGTTTTTCTGTCATCCACTACCAATAAGCTTTCTTGGTGATAACCTAGAGGATATAACAGAGATAGTTGTCAGGAATGCGTTGGGTTTTGATGTCCATCTATGGGAGGTCAGAGAACTTAGGGATGGTATGAGGATTCGGATCCAAGGAGACGTAACCATACGCATCATAAGGGTATTTGATTCTCTTGAGAGCCTTGCAATAGAATTATTAAGGACAGCGATAAGGCCCCGTATTCTTCCCTTCCTAACACTATTATTTTCTGAGTTTGGAGTGTTGATGCCTCCAAGCATAATGAATGATATGACTCATTATCTGGCCAGCAAAATCAGCAACACTACTATTGATGGTATCAGGGAGCAATTATTCGCGGGGATGCTTGATATATGTGAGGCATGCCTAAGGATCCTTGACAATATAAGGGTGCCAGATTCATGGAGGGTCTTCCTTAGACATGGTAGAACAATAGTACCTCCCAGAGACATACCGAGGATAGTGAGGTTTGCGATAAGGAATCTGAAGAAGAAAATACGTGAATTGGTGAACCATTTTGCCTGCCTTTTAGAAAACATCAAGTGCGTGGTGGAGGAGGCTATCCAAGAGATACGTACGGTGGTGAACCACGAGGAAAGATATACCTTCGTTATTGATAGGCATAGGATGAATGTTATTGGTGTGTACGGCGTCGAGATCTCCGAAATGCTTAGCGGCCTTGTCAACAACGCAAGGAGAACAGTACTCATACTCAGACCGCAGACAATATCACTCATACATCCAGAACATAGAGCTATCCATTTTTACATAGACAAACCATGCATAATAGAGATAGGGACTCTAAACCGTGGGGCGGTCTTCATACAAACTATGCTACTGAGTAATATTAGTACTGGACTAGGACACACGATGGTAATTATATTCGGCATGAATCCCCTTCAGCTAATGGATTGGCTCCATAATCTAAATGAGAGATTCACAGGAATAATACTACGTAGTCCATCTCGTACCATATACTTCACTAGGGAAAATACGCAACAAAAACATGATAACTCGGGATCAATAGGAATAGTTGAACTGGTATTGGGAATATTGGCCGAGTGGGAGGAAGAGACGGGCATAAATAGGATCGCATATAAAATAGTCAGAACGCTCCTAAGAAGAGAGATAGAGAGAATACTATCGAGTATAACACACAGTAGATACACGGTAAGTTATGGAGTAATATTCTCATACAACTATAATGTACGGGGACATACATATTCATCACTTAGATTGGGAGCTGGATGCTTCAAGCCAGAATACATGAGACTGTTGCGGCATGAAACAAAACCAGACAATACCCCCCAGTACTGGCAGACAGAGGCATGTATCTACGATGAACAATACTTATCTATAATGAAACCATAACAGTAATCCAGATCCATAAAGACCAATCTCTTATTTTTTTATTTTTATCATACTCGATATGGCTAGTCTGTACCTCACATCGTGCTAAGTATACTATATAGGTACCTACTTAAATGCTCAAAAAAATTAGATATCCTTGGTGTCCAATATGGCGTTCTCGATCGGGCCGAGGAGGAAGGTTGGGAATATAGAGATCAGTGATGAGTTTGTCTCTACGTATAAGAAGCTCATTCTTGCTGCAGCAAAGAAGTATTTTGGGGAATGGGTGGAATTCAATAAGAATGAGAAGATCGTGGATGCCATAGTGATGGGGGAACTAAGAAACATTGTTAATCATGGCCACGCATACTGTCCATGCAGGCCCCAGAGGATAAGGGAGCATATATGCCCATGCGAACCAGCCAAGGAAGAACTCCAGACAGAGGGGATATGTCACTGCAAACTATTCATCAACCCAAAGATATATAAGGGCTAGAGAGACACCATGGGTAGGATAAAGGCAATATTTTTTGATTTTATGAATACGCTATTTAGGTTTAGGGATAATGAGAAGACACTAATAGGCTCATTTCTAGAGAAGGTCTCAGAATTTGTGAATAAGAGACTAGGAATAAACATCAGTACTGAGGAGTTATGGGATATCTTCAATAAGACGGTTGGCTTCTTGGAGACAATAAGGCTCTCAACACTAATAGACTATCCCGTCGAGATATTAGTAAGGACATTTACAAGTAGATTGGGGATATTTGTGGAGGAGGACAAAAAACATATAGAGGACATATATACAACGATTCTAGCCGATGGGGTCTCCCCATACAGCGATGTGGTTGGAACTCTAGAATACCTAAAGAACTCAGGCTACATGGTAGGGCTAATAAGCAACGTACAGCAATACAGATTCGTGGAGACGGCACTAAAAAGAAATAGACTCGACACATACTTTGATGCTAAGGTATATTCTGGTATCGTAGGCATCAGAAAACCCCACCCAAACATATTTAAGTATGCGGTAAACCTATTAGGGATAAGGGAAGATGAAGCAATCATGGTTGGGGATAGCTTTGTGGATGACTTCTATGGGGCGATAAATGCTGGACTAAGACCCATACTCCTAGTACGCGCAGAGGACAAGTATAGGAGATACCAGACCATACTGAGAGACGAATCCATAATCATGAGCCTAGAGGAACTTAAAAAAATACTATAATACACGAATAAACAAATTTCCTATGTCTCAAATATTTTTTGTATCAAGTCCACATATTTTTAGGGATATAAAACCCAACTATAGTCTAGCTAGAAGGTGTTACTATATTGCCCCTAGGAATCCTTCGCGTAATGAATGTTGTGCCTTGGTATGTTACCAAGCATATCTTGCCAGTATTTATTAGGTGGTTTATGACTTCTTGCGGCTTATCTGTATGTTTTTCCAGAATATCTATGGCATACTCTATCCTCAGGGGATGGACCGCAATTACATTAAGAATGTACTCCACTGGATCTTCTGGTGGATGAAAACTTGGTGGCTCTGGCGTAATTAGGAGCTCGACTTTTTCCTCCCCAAGTCTATCAGCAAATATCCTATACGCCATAACTATCTCCTCCTCGGTTGGTGGCTTGACCCATGGTTCTGCTGGTGGACGTATTGGTATGGATAGGTATGCCTTATGTGGCCTTATCCTCCCCACGATCGATGCTAACCCCATTAGTATGTCAGGTTTTGTGTTTAGGTCATGTATGAGCATTGTTTCGGTCAATATTTTCCCTCCATATGTGCTTGAGAAATCTATCATCGCATCCACTATCGTGTCTATGCTGAGTCTTGGGTGGGGTCTATTTATTTTTCTCCATACATCGCCTAACCCATCAATCTTGAGGGACACAACATCGAAGAGCATAAGTTCATTATGGACATCTTCCCTCCAGACTAGTGATCCATTTGTCAGTATTGCGAGTGGTACTGATACCTTATCTTTTATCATTCCAGCAGTTTTTCCCAGATTTTTATCAAGTGTTGGTTCGCCATCCGGCACAAATGTTATGTAGTCTATTCTCACAGGTTTCCTCATGATGTATTCTATTTCCCTAATGATTTTTTCTGGTGCACTATAGGTTTTTCTCTCTATCGTCAAGTTTGTCGTTCGTCCAAGCTGACAATATACGCATGAATATGTGCATGTTTTGTATGGTATGTTGTTTATGCCGAGGGAGTTCCCCAGCCTTCTTGATGGTACTGGGCCAAATATGTATTTTACTCCGTCTATGTCAGACACCACTATTTTCGTTCCATATCCCGTTGCCTTGTTGGGGCGTCAAGCTCTCTACACATCCCATATAGGAATCCTTCTATGGCTTTGTCCACTATTGGTGTGTCCGCACGGTATATCTTGATGTTGTGTCCCCTTAGTAGGAAGTATGCTGTGTCTCCAATATTTCTTGTTATTATTGCGTCTATTCCCTTGGCCACGAGTAGCCTGACGGTTTTTATTCCTGCTTTGTCCCTCTCCGTGGTGAATGGATTATTTACTATTTCACGTAATCTATGTGTTTTTGCCTCCGTATTTACCTCGACGATCATCAGATAGCTTGCTCTACCGAAATGTTCTGATATTTCTGCTTTTTCTCCAGAAAGTTCTACTGGTATGGCTATATTATATATTGTCCTCCTAGCAGGCTCGATATGTATCAATATCTCAAAGATATTTGGTACTTCCCTCTTTATTGTTTCTTCAGCCTCGTCCGCGAGCCTATGTGCCTCCTCAACATCGAGTTTTTCATCTACAAGTATTATCGCATCCCCAAAAATTATTGGGCCAGCCTTCCTAAGCCTGATCATTCTAACCCCTCTAACTCTTGGGAGCGCTAGGAGAATTCCACGTACCTTTTCCATAATCTGTGGCCTATTCCATGCATCTAGGAGGCTCAGGGTAGCATCCTTTAGGCTTCTCAGAGCAACTAATGACACCACAAAACCAAGGATTATTGCCGCTATTTTATCTAAAGGTATACCAAAGCTATTTCCCAGAACTATTGATGCCCCAACAAAGCCTGATGATATCGAGTCGTACTTCATTTCCCTAGAATTCAACAATAGTGATGATATATTTGCTGATCTCGCGACCCTTTCCTGGATGGTACCAATGGTGTATGATATTGCCCCAGAGCAGAACGCTATGATCGCCGCTAGGGGGTTAACCAGCATATATTCCCCAGCGATTATCGCTGATAGGGATTCATGGATCAGATCCATAGCCATTACTAGGAAGAATATCGACAGAAACAAAACTGTTAGATCCTCCGCCTTGTAGTATCCGTAGGGGAATTTTTCTGATGGCTCTCGCGTTATGAATGAAACAATAATGATTACTGTCAGTATAAGGATCGAGTCAAGCAATGAATGAAGACCATCCGCGATTAGCCCAGAACTACCAAATAAGACTCCAGAAAATATCTTGACTAGTGCTAGGACCAGAATTGTAAGGAATGAGATCCTCGCGATTTTCTGGGCTCTCCTAATATTGACATTATGGTCTTCCTTCGCGTAGTTCTTCATGGACATGGATTACTCCATATGAATTATCCCAGATGGTATATCAATGATTATTCTCCTTATCTTTAGCTTCCACACTTTTTCTGGCGCACCACCACGCCCAGTCTCACGATAACCCTTCATCTCAACAATACCCATACGTTCTAACTCACCCAGATGATAGTATAGGAGAGTTCTGGGGATCCTTATGCCATACCTGATAGCCAACTCGTCATGTATTTCTCTAGTTGTCTTCTCATTCTCGCCCAAGACTCTGAGCATGAGCCATCTTAGGCCAGATAGTGCCCCAAGAACACCAATTTGTGGTGGAGTATAACTAAAAATACTCCTCCATACTCTTCTTCCTCTCCTCCTCATCAATTATCCTCATCGCCACCTTCTACCTCTTCTTCTTCCTCTTCCTCTACACCTCCTGCCCCAACCATAACCAAAGAATCTCTGGGGAGGATATCCCCCAGCATAGGTATACGAGCGTACTTGTTGTCCAGGAGTACTATACTGGGTATATTGCTGTTGCTCGGGAAGGAATACTTCCTCAGAATGCATACTGAGTCTCCTTATAAGGTAAATCAGGAGCAGTATGAGTACTATGACTCCACCCACCACCATACTGACCAAAACATAGAGAGAATATTCAAGAAAGGGATTAGGATACATTAGGGATCACCACCAAGCATATCTCCGCCAACCCCTCCCAAATCCCCTACCCCTTCCCCAGCCTCTACCTCCCGGATCTACTCTGTGTATCATATAGTGTGGTGCTCCACAATATGGACACTGGATAGGCTTTGGGACACCATATGGAACCTCGATGATCCTGTTACAATTATAACACATAAATCTCTTCATAGGTACTGGCCCAGGTGGGACTGGAGGTGGAGGGATCCGTTGTGGAGGATTTAGGGTTGGGGGTTGAGGTGGTAAGCTTGTTCTATCATCCTGAACCCTAATGAGTACTCCTGGACCCATGCCACAGTATGGACATCTTAGCGGATCCTCGGCTGTGGCAGGTATCTCAAAGGTTTTTCCACAATTCATACATCTGAACTTCTTGAGTTCCTTTCCCATACATATCACCAATTATCTATATAGTGAATAATCCTTTTTAAATATTACAAATTTTTTTGTAATATTACAAATAATTTTTAGGGCAATTCTGGCGTTCGAGAAAACCACTTGGTGTGGTCGATGATTATAGGCAAAGATTGATTAGATGACAGAACCGATGCCGCTTCCATCGCAACATTTCCTTCGCCAAATGTAATATAAGTGGGGGCTCTATAATTGCTAATACACAAATATTGTTTTCTTTATATTTTAATTATCCTATCTGGGTGTTCATGTATGGGTGTTGAGGATATAGTGGAGTATCTCTCAAGAAAGGATGTTGATTTCTGCGATGCTAGATTTGAACGGAGGTATAGCCTAAGTATAGGGGTTGTCAATGGAGAGTTAAGATATATAAATACTGGTGTCTCGGAGGGTGTCTCAATTAGGGTGTTTATTGGGGGAGCGTGGGGATATGCCTCAACGACTGATATTTCGTGGGATTCCCTTAAGTCTGCTGCTGATAGGGCATATAGGAATGCCAAGAGGTTACGTGGGGAGAAGAAACTGAGTCTGGATGCCATAACAACAAGCATGAGTGTTAGGGCACCAATAAAGATAAACCCTATGGATATTGATTTGGGGGATAAGATAGATGTTTTGATGACTCTTGATAGGGCCCAGAGGGAGGCTGATAGTAGGATCGCGAACTCAAACTCAGCGTACTCCGAATCCATACTTAGCTTCCACCTAGCTAACTCACTTGGAGGGAATGTTTTGTGGGAGGAAATAAGGACAAGAATAGTGGCCTATTCCTTAGCCTCAGAGGCGGGCAATATACAATACTCATTCTTTGTTAAGGACGGGACAGTAGGTTTCGAACTAATAAAGGGTATTGACCTGAATGCTGAGGGAGATAGAGTCGCCAAAGAGGCTGTCGAGATGCTCTCCGCCAAGAGACCCCCAAGCGGACTTATGACTGTCATAGTAGACCCAAGCGTCTCTGGTGTGTTGGCCCACGAAGTAATGGGTCATGCTTCTGAGGCTGATGAGATCATCGGTAGAAGAAGCTTTCTCTCGAATATGATCGGAAAAACTGTTGCCTCTGAAGTAATCACGATGATCGACGATGGAACGGTTCCTGGGGCCCATGGTACAATACCCTTTGATAGTGAGGGTACTATGTCATCACGCACTATCATTATTGGGAATGGTGTCTATAGGGGATATATGCATAGCCTAGAAACAGCAGCGTTGATGGGTTTAAAGCCTACTGGTAATGGGCGAGCTCAAGACTTTAATAGAAAAGTATTTGTTAGAATGACAAATACGTTTTTTGAAAGAGGAGACTGGAAACTTGAAGAGATTATTGAGGATACGAAGGAGGGGGTATTAGCACTGAAGAGTATTAGCGGGATGGAGGATCCGGTTGGAGGAGGATTCGAGACGCGCGTACTTAGAGGATATATCATAAGGAATGGAGAGAAAAAAGATCTCATTCGCGGCTTTACACTTACTGGGAAAGCCCTAGAAATATTAAAGACTGTTGATGCTGTTTCTAGAGAATTCGAATTGCACGGAGGCACATGCGGGAAGGGTGAGGAGGATAGTGTTCCAGTAAGCACTGGCGGGCCCTATATGAGGGCGAAGATCTTGGTAGGAGGTGGATAGAATGCGGATCGGGGATATATGCAGAAAAATCATAGAGCTAGGAGAACGCAGGGGGGCGGACCAGGTTGAGGGATTTGTTATTGATGGTAGGATGCTGAATGCGTACTGGGAGGCTGGAAGTGGGGGGACAATGACGGATAATCGATGGATTGGGGTTGGGGTAAAGATTGTTATTGGGAAGAGGATAGGGTATTCCTCAGGGATATACCGTGGAGATGAAAGCCTCGAGAATATAGTTTCTAGTGGTATAAAGATAGCTAGGATGTCCCCTCCAGATGAGAAGTTTGAGTC
>CAZVPA010000106.1:0-8477 GCA_964628995.1 uncultured Nitrososphaerota archaeon
GTCTCGCCATGTATATTGACCACTCATCTAGGTCTCTCGACACGTATTTCTGTGGTTTCTTCATTGCCTCACATATCATGCCTATCAGTATTTTGGTTATGCTATCAAACACGAAATTACTAATACTTTCGGTGTCAGAGGCGTGTGATGCTGTTATGTTTGTGTTTTCCTCCACTACTGATCTGATCTCGTCGTAGGTTATTACTACCTCGCTGGTTATTCCCCCATTTATGTATTCTTCGAGTTTATCTCCCGTTAGTGTGTCATGCATTGGTTCTATTATAATGATCCACCTCCCTATTGGTGCTTCCCGAGTATTTATTGTTGCTGTTATGTTGTTTTGTGGGTTTTGCCCTACCTCTGATGAGTATATTTCTTTTTCACCCTTCAGTATCCTTATCCTATATCCTATTTCATTCAACACATTTTTTGTTACATTCTCTATTCTTTTCATCAGAGTATTCACTATCCACTCGGCGATTTCCTCATATCCAATACTTATGTCTGCATGGAAGAACCAGGGAGCTATCCCTAGTAGGGCTTCTAGTATGGGTTTCACTTTCATAAGTAGCTCGATTATGTCATCCCTAAAATTCGTAAAGAATTCCTTGTCTGGGGATAAGGATCTGGATATATTCCATATTGTGAGTGCTATCGACACATTACGTTTCATGCTAAGATATGGGGAATATGGGATTTCTACTATGTATTCTTTTATAAATGTCGTCGCGTTGAGGGGTATATGTAGTGATAGAGATGAATCCACATAACAAGATCCGGGTCGTACACCAGCAAATGCTCCTAGTCCGCCTCTCCCAAAACTATATGTGATTGTTATGTTTTCCTCACCATCTAGTAGTCCGTCACCATCTGTATCATTGTTCATTGGGTCGGTGATATATCCGTCTTTTCCAGCGAATAGTTCTTCTCCGTCCATTAGTCCATCCTTGTCCATGTCTGGGTCTAGTGGGTTTGTGAGTAGTCCGTATCTCTCCACTCTCTTTCTTGCTTTTAGGTACCCATACATGTATGTCAGTATTGCACTTGGATGAAATGTTGATGTTATGTTTGTCTGGTCGTATCTTGTTCCATTTGGTAGTATTACTGTTATGTTTGTCCATTGGGCATCTATGTGGGCTATTATTCTGAATGTGTACTGCCCATCCATCATTATTGGTATTTTCTCCCTTATTCTGCCCGTTATTACTGTTGCATTTATTATTGGTATAGGTATTCTCTTCTTTATTGCGCCCCCATACCCATCTATAACTATTATGTCTCCTACTGTGCCGTCGAATTCTGCCATTGCTGTATAGTTTCTCCATGTGGTTATTGATGTCTGCATTGACCCCCCATAATATACCTGCATCTCCATGGATATGTTGATTATACATTCGGCATAGCTATAGTTTAGATATATCCTCTGTTTCCTCGGCCCCCATATGTAGAATGTTGGAATCACTAGGGATATCTCATATTCCGTGGATAATGAAAAGTTGCTGAGGAAGACCCTTGTTGGCACAGTAATGTTGAGCATCCCCACAAAATACTCGGAATAGCGGACAAGCTCAATATACTTGGTGCTTTCAATAGAAACATCAAGACTATTCACAAAACCTTTAGAGAACACCCTACCCAGAGACCAAGAGGCTGTGAAGCTATCATTATATATACCATTTACTTCATAGCCATCGGAGAGTCCATCACCATCAGTATCATATACCGTCGGCAACGTACCTAGGAGGATCTCATATAGGTCTGAGAGTCCATCACCATCAGTATCTGGATCCATAGGATTTGTCATGTTGCGGTACTCATATAGGTCTGAGAGTCCATCACCATCAGTATCTGGGATTGACGGATCTGACACAACATGGATTACATATTCTGTACCGTTGATATTTATCGTTATATTCCACCCCTCCTTCTCAGTATCATCCTCCAGTCCGTCACCATCACTATCTGCGGATAGTGGATCTGTACCCATGGCGACTTCTCCTGTGCCAGTAGCTGGGTTGTACCCATCCCATATACCATCCCCATCCGTGTCTGGGTTTGTTGGATCCGTCCCTATGACGTTTACCTCCCAGTAGTCTGTCAGGTAGTCTCCGTCTGTGTCCACCATTGTTGGTGATGTACCCATCTGTTCCTCCACCATGTCCATTATGTCGTCTCCATCACTATCTATTACTGAGTTTATTGTGACTACTACTGTTATGTTTTGTTCATCCACGGTAATGCTTAGTGTTTTTGTTCCCGTCCAGTCCACATATGTCTTCATCCATATTATTGTTTCCCATTCTGGATACATCCTTCCTACTGTTTCTGGTGGTAGGTCTAGGAATGTATCCAGATATACTATTGTTATTTCCATCTCCTCCTCTGGCCCATAATGCATGTATGCCCCATAGATATATGCTCTTGGTGGCTTATCCATAACATTTATTGTGTATGGGTACTCCGTCATGGTCTTGTCGTCCCTAGCATATATCATTATTGTATACATCCCATCGTCAAGATATACCGATATCTTTCTCCCAGCCCCATCCTCCCCATTTATGGTATACCATATCTCTACAGTAATGATATCTGGTATTGTGTCCATCACATCCACATAGATATTTTCTGTTTCTCCCTCCGACACAACCAGACTATTCCTAGGCTCTATTGTTGGCGGCCTGTTCTCCGTGAGGATCCATATAGTCTCCATGACGGTGGCACCATTATCATCCACCACCAATAGTTCCACCATGTGTATACCGTCCTGATAGATTGTCACGTATTCTCCTATCCCCGCGACCCTTCTCACCCCATCTATCGTCCAGCAGTACCTTAGCTCCTCCATATCTGATACTGTATCCCATATCTTTGCGGATAGTTTTAGTAGGTCGCCCTCCGTTATGTTTTTCGGTATGTCTATAATCTCTATTTCTGGTTCCCTATTCTCTATCTCCACTTTCCACCATGCCACCGCAACATATTCGCCATCATATACATATGCCCTTACTAGGTATGTCCCAGCCACACTGTATGTATATGTTATCTTCTCCCCATATTTCGTTGTCCCATCCCCCATCCTCCATATAATCGTGTAGTTATTCCTGGATATCTTGTCATCTATCCTCACCGCCATCTCTATTGTGGATTCCTCATAGCCCAGGCCATCCCATACTATTGTTGGTTTTGGGGCGAGATCCGCAACTACGAAGCTTCCACTCTCATTCCTTATCAATACCCCCGTCTGCTTTGAGGCTCCATCATCATCAGTAACCCTAAACAGTATCCTGTTTCCATACCATGGGGCCTTCCTGCAGCAGTAACAGTCCCTCGTCTCGTTACCATCACACATACATGACACTGGATACGGGAGTATGGATACATTAAACTCTATATCTGTTGGCCACTCACCAGCATCATAATACTTCGTCATAATAATTGTTCCATTCACATAGATATCTATCCGCTCCCCATCCCTCCCCTGGTCAAATACTTTCCCATGTAGTGTTAATGGTAAGTGCATGAATATCTCATTCATATCCACAACCCACACCCATGTTTCCTCCCTCACAACAACAAATGTATGGTGCAACAGTAAGTACTTCTTAAAGCATTCGCCACATAGGTATGTCCCATTGTACCAGTCTGGCTCTCTATATGTTATGTTTATCCAGAATGGATTAGCACCCTCTTCATTCCCATTCTCTGGGTCATCGAGGGGAGTATACCTCGCAACCACCGTCCAGTTCTCATACGGTGTGAATGTTACCGGTATTGTCACCTCCTGCTCCTCTGGGCTTCCAGCCTCTCTAACAATCACCACATTCTCAACAACAATCCCCTCCCTATATATTTCAACAGTAACGTCATGCCATCTCTCTCCAGCGATTCTCAGGGTCATATTCGTGTATATTTTTGCGTCATATATGAATATTTCTGGCTCAACATTCCCGACATTTACCTCCTTCATATCTGTTCCTTCTCCTCCATCATCGTCCTCCGCGGTGACCCCAACGATATATTCTCCATCGTCAGTCCATACCTCTGTCTCCCTCCAACCACTTCCATTCGTACTCCACTGGTATGTTATTAGTGGGATATCCGAAGCAACATCCTCGGTCTCAGCCATAAATATCCATGTTTCCCCCTCAACACTCCCGTTCCTCTCCACCTCTATTGTTACGTTTGGTGCCCTATTCCTCACCAAAACCCTTGCTGTTGCCTCGCTTTTCGCTCCATCGTCATCTATTACTGTGAGTGTTATGTTATATTCTCCCTGTTCTGTATATCTATGTGTTACTATTTTTCCCTCAGCATATTCCCCGTCCCCTAGACTCCAGTAGTACTTTAGCTTCCCCATATCCATTTCCGTATCTCTCGTTGGTGTCGCATTCAGCAATATTGTTTGTCCTTCATAGATAACTATTGTCTCATTCTCCACCGTCGCATTCGTTGTGAATGCTGCTACTGGCGGTATATTTTCTACCTCCACTATGACTGTATCTATATCCACGGCCTCTTGGTCATCCGTAACATATAGTGTTATTGGGTATCTTCCCGATACATCAAAGCTCGCCTCGACAAGCTTTCCCATGTATGTTCTCCCATCCCCTAGTTCCCATCTATATTCAAGTTTCTCGATATCATTTGGTGTGTCTGTGCTCTCTGATGCATCCAATATTACTTTTTGTCCCTCATATATCCTATACCTTAAGTACCCACCAACCCTTCCTTCTGGGTCAATGACTTCTCCCTCGGGATCCCTGATCACTATTCTTGCTGTTGGTGGCTGGTTCTTTATTTCTATCCTTATCGTGTCCATACTGTCTATCCCATACGGTGCTATTGCGTGTAGTGTCACAAGATATATCCCCTCCCTCTGGAATGTGTGGTTTACTTTCCACTTATCACTTGACTTATTTTCTATTGTGACGTCCTCCGTTCCGTCATGGAATTCGAATATTATTTTTGCTATGTCTCCTGTGCTTTGTGTTGCGTCGAATGTTATTGTCTCTCCTATGTCTGCTGTTGTTTTTGATGCGTTTATTACTGCTTTTGGTGGCTGTATTCTTATCTGTCTTATGTGTATGTATGTGTATGCTGTCATTGTTATTGTGATTATTGCTGTCGCTATTATGATCTTTTTGTTGAGCAGGGGAAGAAATCTTTTTAAGGTAACTCCCCCACTTTCCATAAGTTTCACCTGTATGTAAATAGAAAATCTTTTTAAAAGGACAATACCATATATAGGCTGGAAGGTAGTGGTACGGCTTGGGCCTCTCTGGGTTTTCTAATCCAGAATTCTGGAGGGACTGGATCATGTATTACTTGGTGCATGACTTGGTGTGTTCCTTATTGTGGCTTGATGATGATTTGTCTCTATATGAGTTTGCTGTATTTCTTGATTTCTTTCCATGGGTCCTCTATTTTCTCCATTTTCTTTATGTCTTTCCTTATGAGTGCCTTTGGTGGTGGTAGCTCCACTATTATTTTTAGTTTGGGGATGTTTTCGTATAGGTCTATGTCGCCCTTCTTTTTGAGTTCTTCCATGAGTCTGTTATATATTTTTGTGGCTTCGGTGCGGATGTAGTTCTTTGTGTTTTCCAGTATCTTCTGTGCGTTCTCCATGTCGGCCCTTATGACGAGTTCTATTAGGTCTTGCTCTATGGGGATTTCGTTCTGTAGTATTGCTCCCTTCTCCCCCTTGGTGTATAGTATGTTGCCTGGTAGGTATACTGGGAATTGTCTTGTTTTCCCATACTTCCTTACGTATAGCTGTATCTTTGCTGGGAGCCCAAAACCCTCTGGTGTATATATTGGCTTGACCTTCCCCTCCTCCGCGAGGGAGTAGAGCATCTCGTAGAGTACTGCCATAGACCTCCTATAGCCGGTCTGTCTCGCCAACTCATCGAGGCTTAATGGTTTCTCACTCATCTCCAGTATCTCAAGTATTTTTCTCTTCAGTACCTCCCTGTATGCCCTATACCCCATTTTTTCCTCGGGTAGCTGCATTATGCCGCTGATTAGTGTTGATATCTCCTCATGTTCCAGCCAGACAATGTTCTTCCCCTTCAGTATCCCGAGTATTTCCTCCCCAACTTTCTTGTCCAGTAGGCCCCTATAGTTGTTTTTCTCTATCCATTCCCAAGCCAGATTGTCTAGGTTTTCAAGTCTGTATGCCCCCATAGCGATCCCATCGAGGATCTGGTTTAGTGTTGCCTCGATCCTCCCATAGTCCCCAATAACACCTTTGACGAGTTCCTCACAATCCTCGGGTATGTTCTCCAGTACCTTCGAGAAGTCCTCAGCTGTCGGTCTATTTGTCCTCCATAGTAGTGTCATGGATATTGGCGATATTTTTAGTTCTGGCTGCATCCATACACCATATACATTCTGGAATAGTGATGATAGTGCATAGGCGGCATATCGGTTTCCTCCCTCCCCACCTGGGTATAGGAGTGTTATGGAGAAGTATTCGTCTGTCTCGGAGACAACGACCGGTATTTTCCCCTCCCCCAGTATCTTCTCTATTGTGCCTACTTCGTCCAGTATTTCCCCAAATATCTTCCTGTATTTGTCCTCCATGTAGAGGATCTCCGGGCGGTCTAGGGTCTTCCTGAGGAATTCCGTGTCCAGCATTTTTTCTCCTATCTCCCTAAGCCTCACTATTGGTGGGCTGAGCCAGAATGGTATTGTTTTCTCGGCACTCTCTATTTCCTCCACAAGGATCTTCATGTTGAAGTGGTCTACCTTGATTACCCTGAGGCTCCTACCAGCCAACTGGAATGTGAGTAGGGGCCTAATCCTAGTACTTACGAACTCGGGGTCAAGCCCCCCAATCCTCACCTTCTTCCCCACGATTACGACATCATATTTTGTCTGGAAGGGAATTACCGTATAGAAGTGCCTCATTGCTCGCGATATTACGTCACCATACTTGTCCTCCTTTGATCGCCTATAGAGCCTCCTCCACCTCCTATTGTTGAACACATATCCCTTCTCTGTCTTGGTGATTATCCCGTCCTTCTCGAGAGCATCCCATATTCTGGCTGGTAGTTCGGGATCCGTTATCAGGCTTGACCTCCCCACTATCTCTAGTAGTTTCTCCTTTCCCAGTACAGAGAACTTTGATGCTAGGGCATTAACGATGGACTTTGCTATTGCCGAAAAACTATTGAGCACCTTGATATAGCCAATATTTGTCCCCTCAAGGACAAGCCCCACAATGGCGAGTGTCTCCAACATATCTATTGATGATAGGGAAACAAGACCAGCTATGGGTACTTCCCCAGGTTTATGCCTAGCACGGCCAATCCTCTGCCTCAGGAATACTGGGTGTCCGGGGGATGCTATCTGTATCACCCCCTTCGCCATTGTGAAGTCCACTCCCTCCCCCAGAGCGGATGTCGCAATAATACCCGTCAATTCTCCATCCTCAAATTTCCTTATGTATTCCTCCCTAAACCTCTTCTTGACATCACTATGTATGACCCCAAACTTCCCCCTAATACATAAACCCAGTAGGTCTGCTAGGTATTCCGTGAACCTCCTAGAGTTGCCAAAGATTATGGATGGGAACAACCTCCCCTTGGAACCATACTTGCTTAGATCCAAGGAGAATAGCCCCATTATCGTCCTACAGAGTACTGATTCGGACACATGGAATTCTAGTGCCTCCGATAGGACAAAATTTGGCTTCGGGCCCGACCTCACCTCCACAAATTCGCCGCCACCTATGAACTCAAGCAAATATTTCCGATCCTCCTCAGGGACTGTGGCACTTATACCAATAATCTGTGGTTTTTCTGGGAGCATCTCCTTCAGGAACTCCACAACAATACTCAGGTATACACCCCGGTCACTATATATTATGTTGTGTACCTCGTCCAGGATTATGAAACGGACATCCCTGAGGATATCCCTATTCTTACCGAAAACCATTAGGGACAGACTCTCCGGCGTAGTAACCATGACCCTACCCTTCATCCGTTTTCTCTCTCCAGTCCTGATTGCGACCCTTATACCTATACTCTTACCAATTTTATCCAGTCTCTCAAATATATTGTTTACTAGGGCCCTGAGTGGGGCCACATAGACAGCATTTATCGATTCACCACCCATCTCAAGCAGCCTAGATAGTACTGGCAACATCACAGCCTCAGTCTTACCCATCCCCGTAGGGGCAGAAACAATAACATTGCCACCAGAATAAACCTTGGGTATAGCCTTCACCTGTATTTCTGTAGGTCTAGCCCACTTATTCTTGACATAGGTATAGATCTTCTCGTCAAGATAAGGTCTTAGATCATCCCAGGACAACAATATTACCCCCACCAATCATGAGACACACAATGCATCGACACCAAACAATAGTCATTATGAAATGGAAAATAAAAAAAGGAGGCCGACCCAACATATCGAGACATAAAGCATACCTACTAGCCTTCACTCGGATCCCTAATTCGGATATTTCTGTTGCC
>CAZVPA010000107.1:0-3854 GCA_964628995.1 uncultured Nitrososphaerota archaeon
TTTTTATTTGACATATTCTTTTATATACATGAGTGGTGATACATATGGCTACCGATGAGGATTTAATGTTACATTTTCTATTGTTGACATCTAGTGCGTCCTTTGGATTGTTGGCTTGGCTATACGTTAATGTTATGATGAATAGTGTCGCATATAGTATCCTGGCAGCCATTGGTGTAACTTGCTTATATTTCATAATACTATACTTCCTCTGTAAGTCAGAGTCGTTCAAAAACATTTTTCCATATGTGGGTGCTGTGTTGATAATAATTAACCTCCTAGATTTTCTTCTAGGTCTTCATGTCTTCAGGGAAAAGATTGGTTGTCTTCTCTATATGTGGATATTTATTGTTATATTCATAATCCCCATACTACCATTCATAGAGAAAATAGGGGCTAGCTTTATCAATCCAGTCACATTTTACCTCTATGGAGGCTTGATTCTCTATTTTGGTGGCCTCATACTGAAGCTTATCTTTCCAAGTATCGTATTGATAGACTACATTATGCTGTTGGGATCGATATTCCTCCTAATATGGGGCTATATTCGGGGGCTTACTGAGGTGTAGTCATGTTCGCTCCTAGAAAAGTTGGAGTGATCGGCTATACAGGTGCTGGAAAAACAACATTCATAGCGGTGATATATGGTCTCCTGAATCCAGAATATAGTGAGAGAGTCATCCCACGAGACAGATCAACCCTTCAGATTCTCCAGAGAAAGAACCTTAGAATAGATTATGGCGCAACTACCAGCGAGACTAAGGGCTACCTAGAGGAAAAGTTATTCTCACTTTTAAATAGGGAGGCTATGAAGCTTACCGCTATGGGAGAGGTCGGTCTTGTCCAACTCGGCCTAAGGCTTGGTAGAAAGAAGTATAATGTTAATATTATTGATGTCGCGGGTGAATACTACCACAGGGCGGCAGGCGCTATTGCGAGTGTTTTTGACGAATACAGGAGGGATAAGTATTATCTCGTGGATGGGTTGTTAAATAAGCAGACACAATACCCCCTATCCTGGAGCAAAATTATCTCCACAGCTCGGGAAATATATGGAAGATTCAATGATGCCATAATGACAGAGGTACCAGAGGGAATGTTCAATGAACTGAGAAGCAGCGATTATTACGGCTACATATTTATAATAGATAGAAGGCGCGATGTTGGGGTTCAAGACGATATTATCTACTATTTCTCCCTTTATCTTCTGATAAAACATATCGCTACTAGGCGCCAGATAAAGGCACCCCCATTCATCAAGGATGCTCGTTTTATTGTTAATGTTCCCGTAATAATTGGCTTCTCCAAGTCCGAAGCAGAATTTTTGAATTGGGCTGATCAGGACGATACCCAACTAAATGCCGCGGCCTTTTTTGAATTCAAAAATATGTTTAGAAAGTCGGCTGAGTTTTTGTTGAAGTATTTTAATAATTGGCGGAAGATAAGGGAATTTGGAGGTATGAATGAGTTTATCCAAGAGAGGGTGATCGCCCCAGTTTTCTACTACTCGGCCTTTGGTAGGGCTGATGGTGACGCACCCATCCTAGAGAGCGGTGCATTAAGGCCTTGGAGGGTATTGCTTCCGCTGGCGGCAAGTTTAGGAATTAAGTGGTGGTGAAATGGAGCTATATGAGATTGTTGTTGCGCACCTAAAATCCCCTAAAATGATTGGGTATCAAGTCGTTATGCAGAGTCGTGGTGTTCCAGATACTGTTGCCAAGCAAATAGTGAATACGGCATATCCACCGCATAATATTTTCCCCGACAAAAAGATGATCAAGATTTTTAGGGTGGAGGACTTCTTGGTTATAGCCAAAATAGAATATGCTGGGAAGGACTACTAT
Organism: uncultured Nitrososphaerota archaeon; assembly: GCA_964628995.1. Classification (GTDB taxonomy): domain Archaea; phylum Asgardarchaeota; class Njordarchaeia; order Njordarchaeales; family Panguiarchaeaceae; genus Panguiarchaeum. Next base: position 1,845 of record CAZVPA010000107.1, read on the forward strand.
GGGCGAGAGGGAGCATATTTCATGCATGCGCTCCTCATCAAGAAAAACCAACTAAAGCCATACTCACCCTTCGTTTTTGTCGAGTATTTGAAGGGAGCCGAGCTACGGCCTCCACGGGAGGTGAATTATGAGTTACCCATATATACGGACCCCATGAGTGTGGATGATTCCCTTCTTGAGGATAAGATGTTGGATCTTGATGATTATGCTGAAGGTAAGAGGATGGATGTCCTGCTCGCTCTGATACTCCTGAGCTATGTGGGAGGTACCAATATAATATTCAGAGGAAACGACAAGTTTGATTTCTTTGGATACCTACATAAGTTCTTTAGATCGGCACCATATGGGCTTCTATTTCTCAAACCCCTCGACATAATTCTTGATACATCATTCGAGGGTTACCATGGTGGCTATGAAGAAAACCCACGTAACTACATAGCCGTAGACACCGAAACAGAAGAAGTATCAGTGGCATCTAACAAACTTAGGGAAATGTTCAATATGTTCATGAAGAAGGTATCGGTAGTCGGGGCCAACACGGTATTTTCTCTCATGGAAAAAATAAGGGATCATGAGGACCCCAGATCAGTCATGAATGTTCTGGGCATCATGAATATTTTGTGTAATGATTATTCACGTGATGACGTAGTCAATGCATTGGACTACATCATAAAGTATGGCGCCGAAAAAGAGACCGTTGATAGGGTTTTATCAATAGTAACAATGAATAGATCCATCATTGATAGGGGAATCATCGGGCTATTAAACAAGATAGCCAACAAGTTTTATCATTGGAAGGAGAAGATAGATACGATAAATGTCTGGTATGCTATAAGGGATGCCTCCTTCTGCAGGGAGCTCATCAAAAAGGCACTACTTCTGCACGATTCCAACATGATTGAACTGGTATTAAAGAATATCTCGACCAATATAAAGCTCATAGAGCAACACCTAGATACAGTAGTACTCCTAGCCAAAGGGGATCAGTTCTACCATGCGTTCCTCGACATAGCTACTCTACTAATAAACAATGGCAGATTTGATATCTTGTTGCGGATTCTTTCGGAGGCTGATTACTCATTTAAACTAAATCTTATTGAGGGGTTATCGAAACAGCCTCTGTTATTCGAAAAAATGTTGGCGGAAATCCCAATAGATTCTTTGGGTGAGATCTTAGAGATCTGCGCCTTGGGGTCAATAAATCATTGTTTTAGGGCCATATTAGACCGCATAAAGATGCTGTCTAGGAGAGAAAGGGAAAAAATTATTGAGCAATTCTATATTGATGGCACTCTAAGAATTCTGGCAGAGCAAGCACCATCCGAAACCATAAATCTAATAATAGAAGATGGTTTTATCGATATGGCAGTATCCCTAAGCAAGCATGTAGTCCAAACTGATAAGTCGCGCATTAGTGAAAATCTGGGAATAATTACACTATTAAATAAAATAGCACTAAAGCTTGAGGATACTAGGCTTGTTCGAGACCTCTACGAACTCAACAATATAGTGATCAATATTTTCTCTGAATTCCCAAAGACACAAAAATGCAAATACCTAGAGAAGATCCTGAGCAGTGGTGCATGGGTATTTGCTGGTCAAGAGGATTTCGCAATATTCAAGAAATATATTCGGTTATGTTGTGATAAAAAAGGACGAAAGCCCCTATGGATCATCCACCCCCTTATCAAGTATGCCCCAGAAAACCCAGAGACCCATGAAATAATTGTCGAGGTTTTAGATTTCAATAGGAAACCAGAAAAAATAGTCCAAACGATTATGGGGATAGAATCACAGATTTCTGCCCCAGAGGAAGATATAGGAATCGTCTTTACTGGCATCTATAACTCCCTGATAAGGTATTTTATGTCGCTATTCATGGAAAAAATCAAAAGATTTATGGCTACTGAAGACGAGAAAAAACTGCGGGACGCACTAGCCAGGCTTCTCCCCAGTATACTGGTGTGTGGCGAGGTCATCGTGGAGAAGTATGAATCCCAAAAGAAGAGG
>CAZVPA010000107.1:3864-8437 GCA_964628995.1 uncultured Nitrososphaerota archaeon
TCATAAACCTAACGAAAAATCTCATGAAGGAGCTAGAGAAAAAGTTTTCCTCAGTAATCAAAGATAAAAGCATAGACATAGATCTTAAAAGATCTATTATTATACTACTTAACAAGGTCTCAAAAAAAGTCGATAGGTTGGTTGGCGAGTATGTGGTATCCCTAACACATGAGGGCCCAGTCAAAGCACTATTTGATGAGATGGTCAATAGGCTTATAGGATTAGCCAAGAAGAAGGGGGTTTTTGGAAAATGAACTCATGCTGTATTGAGATCAGAAGCTCACAGGATCTGATCGGAAAGAAGTCATATTTATGGCTCCCCAGCTATATCGACAAGGTAGTAATTCTGGATCCCCTTAGGGAGGAAATTATAAGAAAGGCGGTAGATCTACTTCTGCGAAACCAACATGTATTGATAGTTGGGGATCCCGGGGTTGGAAAAACAACACTTCTATACTTCATCTGGAAGGAAATTGCCAAAAGAGGCATAAAGACATGTTATGTCCCCTATAATGTCAGTAGAATACCGGAATTCGATGGGATAATACTCATAGACGACATACTAGTCAATTACCGTGATGCTTTGCGTTCTGTTTTACAGGTCAGACAAGGCACAATACTTGCTACGGCGCGTCGTGGGGAACTGAAGGAGATCATGGATATCCTAAGGATGGATCAGGTAAGTTTCAGGGATATATTCAATGTTCTTGAACTAAAACCATTTCTGGATCCCGCACTGATTAGGGATGTGTTCCTACGTCACATAAATGAGAATGGATTAATCCTAGATAAGCGCTATAGCGACGCCATAATCGAACAGGTGGTTAAGAAAAGTGAGGGATACCCCGTATATATCTATATGCTTGTTAATGATGCTCTCTCAGAGGGACGTAGGAGAATAACACTGAGCTTCGTAAACAGTATACCTAAAGGACTATCCAGATATGTTGAAACCACAATACAGCGGATAGTTAGGGATATCCCAGCGGTCATGGATAAGATGACCGTTCTTAATAGTGCATTATTAACACTCTACATAATGGCCAAATATATTGTGGGTGGGATACACATAGACCTACTCCACGGGTTACTCGTAACGGCATACTCACGGCTAAAACACCAGAAGATCACACACGAATTAATCCTTTCAATGACCTCAGCACTGGAAAGGATTGTTAGACATCTCGTAAAGGTCGGAAAATATACCTATATGTTCCCACATAGAGTTTGGAACAATGTCCTCCTGAACCCCAAAACAAGCATACTTGGTGTGAGCATGTATAAGCTTGAGGCACTCTTTGGCGAGCAAAACCTAATAGACATACTAAATAGTGCCTACCTATTCGCATATACCAACATCACAGAACAACATAGGGACGAGGAGAGGATAGATGAATACCTGAACCAAAGCTTCATGGTGGAATTGGAGGCAATACCGACCCTCAAGGGGGCTAGGAAAATTGAGGCAGAAAAACCAGAGGCCACCATAGAGCGGGAAGCAGAGATAAGGGTGGTCGAAAAGCCAACACCAGAGCAAGCAATACCGGCAAAAATAGAGTATTCGCCACCAGTCGAACACCGTGTCTCGGCCGAAAATTTACCGTTCCCAATAGATTTTGTCTCAGCAGGCCCCAATGTTGTTATCTATGGAAACATTCATGGCAAGCTTCTTATAAAAAGCAAGAATCAAACAATGCTCAGGATGATCCCACGCAAGATACAGGGTCTGGTGGTCTTTGGTGGCAAGATCATATATTACTATTGGGGCAATATCTATATTGCTAACATAGAATCACCAGAGAAAATAATAGGGAGGGAGACCTTAGACAGTGCAGTGAGGAAAGTTATTAGCGATGATGAAGTATACATCCTCACAGAGTCGAATACTCTCTACAGAATAGACGCCGAATTGAGGATAAGAAAGATCCTCGAAAAAGTTATTGATTTCTCGGTGGTCATGGTAGCTGGAGAAAAATACATCGTCGTGCTGGACCCAGAGGGCTTCTTAAACATCTATAGCACCACGAATCTTAAGCGTGTCTCAAGAATACGCCCTCCAATAACCACAAAACACCTAGCCATCGCCTATAATACATCGCTCATAGGGCTCCAAAACCCAAAGGAAATCGCTGTAATATCGCCAAAGGGTTCACAAATACTATACCTCAACGTCCCAACAGAAAAAATTTTCATAATACGGGACAGACTGATATACCCAGCACTGGATCAGGAGGGCAAGGAAAATGTGGTAATACTAAGAATCCCAACGAGAACAGCCACAAACATCAATATAAGCAATGACAAAATAATAGATATAACACTACTTGACGACACATTGGTGGTCTGCACTACGAGCAAAATCCTAAAGATTGCTGGCTCCTAAAGAATACATAACAAACAGGAAACCTCTATACCATACAGCCAGTACTTTTTTATATAGTGATATAGTATATTTATCTATCGAGTAGTGTGGCCCGGGGGTTTAGAGGTGTCATCTGGCAACACACATACAAGAAAGATCCGAAAGCAACCCCAAATATTGATACCCGCCATAGTGATCAGTAGGGGCTGTAGGACAATAGAAATCCCAAAAGAGGTGCTTATGAAATGGCTATCTATGCAAAAATCACTATCCAAAAAAGAGGTACGAGTATTAGAGAAGAGTATATCGCACTCCTAAACAGTGGAGCTAAACTAAAACCAATGTCCCCAGATATAGACTTTATTCCTCTCCCTCATATTATAGTGCCACCAGAAGTAGCGGTAGAACTTGGGGTCAAAAAGGAGGACCTCACCGAGGAAAGGGGCAAATATTCTATCGACAGGAAAAACCTATATAAAGTATGCCTCTACGACCTAAAAGACAAACCAGTAGTATGCTTGGATAATGTTCTACTCGTCATTGAGGACGGCTTGGACGAGGTATTGTTAACATATGAGTTTCTCTCAGTAGCCCAAATAGATCTAAAACCAAGCATTCATGCATGGGTATTTGGGGATAGGACCATAAAGAGCATATTCGCTGCAAAGAAAATAAGTGAGATTGATAAAAAACTGCTCAGATATACCCCCTACAGAGAATTTCTTCAATGATGATAGGTTTGTCGATAGCTCTAGTGCCATAAGGGATATGATAGGATAGAAATTATGTTTGCTCTATCGCTGTGTGTGAATCATTAGGATGATATATATTCAATGGCTTGATATAAATGGCTGAGAGGCTCCTCATATTTTTTATAAATTGCTAAAAATTTCGTGGTCTTTTAAATTCTCGGCGATATATTATTTATTAGGGGTATCTTTATAGGGATGCATGCATGAGTGAAAACGATATATTGTCTCCCGAAGAGAAGCTGGATACCCTTGAGCGACTATTGCTCACCGATAAATCCAAGGCACACGAATTCTTCGCTAGGAACTCTCAGGGGAACCATGAGCTGGTTTTAAACAATCTGCTAGAATACCCCTACACTATAAGGAGGACAGAGGACTACATAATCCTGATGTCCAGAGTCGGTGGGGATACAAGAGTTTCCATAATAGGCCTCGATGATAACTATAACTTTTTCTGCCATGTTCTTCCCCAGCTAAGTGATGACGAAATTAGATCACTAGACATAAACCCCACAGATGATCTGATCAGGAGGCTGATGGGCTTTGATAAGCATATATGGGAAATCACCGAGTGTGGGATCTCCCCAGGTCTATCAGTTAGGGCACAAGGAGATGTCGTGGTCAGGTTTGAGAGGATATTTGATGATGAAGATGAACTCTACGCCGAGCTATTCGCGGTGATAATCAACAAGATACTCTCCTCGATCTTCCCAAGGATAGCGAACCAGAACATCTTCAATACACTAACCACAAGAGTATCGGGCATAATCCTGAATTATCTTAGAGTATCTAGAGAATGGGACAGCACACGGTTGGCTCGGCTTCTAGACCAAACATATAGGGGCTACATACCAAATTTTTCCCTCGAGATGCCCAGGGGACCACTTTCTTCAAACCCACCAGTAAGGTTGGGAATCCTTAGGAAGGCTGTGGAGTTCACGGAGGAGATACTTGATATTCTCCCAGAATATGAAAGGATAATCATTGGTAGGATTGGGCGGCATGAAGTAAGGATAGTGGGTGTAAGAGACAGAAGCCTCAATGTGGCGATAAATAGTGTTGTTGGTGCCCTACGCATAACGCATATTGCTGGGGACACAATATATGTACTAAGACCGACAACGATAACATTCATACACCCAGAACATAAATCCGTAATGCTTGACATACCGAGATCTATCATACGTATAGATACATTGAGAGGCATGAATGTACGTACTATACTCTATGGCATAATGCCGCTCATCAGAGTAAAGGTAATGATTCTCGGGTCAGACTCCAAAACATCATTCATCAGGAGGATATTTAATGGCTTTACCATAGAATACAAATCAACAGTAGGGGCGGACTTCTATGTATATACTACAAGGACAACATTTACATTTGGCCCTACCCTACTAGAGTTCCTGATATGGGATATCTCGACAAGCCCCATATTCGATTGCCAGAGACCCCTATA
>CAZVPA010000108.1:0-4937 GCA_964628995.1 uncultured Nitrososphaerota archaeon
TGACACTGGGTTAGTATAGAACCAATGAAAATATAAGATTGGTTCTACCGATCCTAGATAAAGGTATGGTCAGTGAAAGGTCTCAATAAAATGATTACCTTTAAAAAGAGTAGTAGTATTTTTATTCTATAGGGGTGTTGGATTTGTCTGGAGAGAAGGAGAAGCCTAGGCAAGTCCAGATAGTGGTTGAGAAGAAGCCCATCCTAAAACTGAAGCCAGTGGAGGAGCTGGAGGAGGAAACAATAGACCTAACTAGGGAGGCAAACATAAGGCCAGCCGACTAGGCCCTACTGGAGAATTCCTTACCAATTTTTTTGTTGAGTTCTAATACTTTTGGGCATGCCCATTCAATCTCTTCTCTAGTGATCAGGTGTGCATAGGGACAGTACTCATAATCCACCCCACAACCATCATCAACCTGTATGACTGGGTATAGCCTACATCCCATAGGCCTATGCTCATATATGATACATCTCCCATCATCCCCAAGAAAGACACACTTCCCATCCCTATTACGGAGTCTGGGGATACCATCCCTAACAGTGACAAATAGATCCCGTGGATACCCCAGAGCCTCAATCCTCCTTATATCCTCCATCGTTAGTGGCATTTCGGTCTCTATACAGCATTTAAAGCATCCATATTTTATACAGATTTCTCCGTCTAGTAGCCCCATGATTCAGCACCAAATATGTCTCGACACACTATATCATAACCATATATGCTAAAAATTTCTGCCCTATTTTTGGTGATTGTATGGAGAGGGTCAAGCCGAGGCTCCTATTCTATGACGACCCATATATGCGGGAGACAGTGGCAAGTGTTGTTGATATCGAGGATAATATTATTTGGCTGGATAGAACAATATTCTTTGCTGAAAGCGGGGGACAGGAGTCTGATAGGGGATATGTGGGCGGGATAAGGCTTGTGGATGTCAGGCCTGATGATTTTGGCCATATATTGGAGAGGAAACCAGGCTTCAACATTGGTGACACCGTACAGTTGATGCTGGATTGGGAGCGTAGATATAGGATAATGCGTCTACACTCCGCAGCGCACATAGTATATTTTGCTGTTAGAGAAGTTCTTGGCGACATAGAGGTCATAGGATCCCATGTGAGCTATGAGAAAGCAAGACTAGACTACAACTATCCAGGTAGAATATCCGACTACTTCCCACAAATAATGGATATCGTGAATAGGATACTATCAAAACCAGCAGAGATAGTGATCTATAGAAAACCAGAAAGACCAGAAATAAGGATATGGAAGCTGGGGGGCTGGGAGATACCCTGTGGGGGACTCCATGTTAGGAATGTCTCCGAAATAGGAGTAATCAGACTTAAAAGGAGAAATCTCGGCAGAGGAAAGGAACGCATAGAGGTCTTTGTCGATTAGGTTAATCTCATAGTTGGTACTGAGGATCACCGTGGATGTTGTCAGGAGGGCACACATATCAATAAGAAAGCTCGAATCTATTGGTATAGGCCTAAGCATGGAGGAGAAAAGAACAATAATTCGTTGTGCAGAGCTGCTGAGGGAAGCCCTAGGTAGGGCAAATATAGTTTTCATCCCTGGGCATGACGTAGAGCATATGTTTAGGGTGATGGAGCTATCAATAATACTGCAGAGGAAGTATGGGGGCGACTTCAGCAAGGTAGTGTTATCAGCATTATTTCACGATATCCTGAGAACGGAGAAAAATCATGCGGAAAAATCAGCGAAGTTCACAGAAGAATTCCTTAGGGATACCGAATTCAGATCGGTAGCCAAGGATATAGCAACGATTATTAGGGAACACAGTTATAGCTCCATTAGGAGGGGATCGTCGCTGGAATCGATGATTCTCCAGGATGCAGATAGACTTGATGCACTTGGAGCAATAGGTATAGCAAGGGTTTTCTCGTATGGAGCCCACCTGGGCAGGGAACTATATGATCCTGTGGATCCGTCGAAGGGCGGAAGTCTGGAGCATTTCTATAGAAAAATATTAAGGCTTCCAGAGACAATGAATACTGAGCTTGCTAAAAGGATTGCGATGAAACGCTTGGATGTAATAAAGGAATTTATCGAAAAAATTTTAGAGGAAATACAGCTTAGGGATATCACAGTTGAAAATGATAAGTGATCCTATCGGTGTTCCCCTCTATGGGTGATCTAGCCTCCCATTGGAGAGTCAAAGCAACATACTGTCAGCTCGGAATTCTGGCTATTCTCGCGAACATGCATGTGTATCTACTAATACCGAACATAAGAATGATAATGGAGAGCTTTGAGACCTCCTATACATATGTTGGCATCCTCATGGGAATATACATATTTATGAGCGGCATAGCTGCTCTTGCATGGTCAATATATTCGGATATGACTGGTCTCAGCCGTAAAGTATTAATGACAATTAGCATAGCTGGTGGTGGACTTTTTTCAATAGTTAGTTCATTAACCCCTAACAAGTATGTATTTGCATCCTTCTTCATCTTAGCTGGTATGTCGCTAAGCGCAATAAAGCCTCTCTCTACAACAATAATAGTAGATATCTTCAAGAGTTATGAAAGATCACAGCGCCTCATGCAATTCAGGATTATAAGTGGTCTGGGGGTCGCATTTGGCTTTGCTATAGGTGTTATACTTGGAGCATATGTGGATTGGAGATACCCAATAATCATTACTGGGGCATTATATTTGGCGGTTGGTACTCCTCTATCAGCAATAATTATTGAACCACCAAAAGGCCTCTCAGAGAGGCAACTATATGACATACTAAGAAAGACACCCTACTATCCATTTAGTCTAAAACCAAAGGACTTCAGGAGCATTGCTGAGACAAAAAGCAATAGATACCTCATGCTTCAGGGGATATTTGGTGTCATCGCCGGCGGATCCATAGAGGTATGGATGCTACAATATCTGGTCTCCGAAGCAGGGGCAAATGAGTTGACGGCATCGGTTTTCATGGGTCTAGGAGCGATAGGGACGTTTGGTGGTATAGTGATTGCTTGGGTCGCCGATAGCCTATATAGAAAATCACCTCGTTTCCGTCCACTTATCGCTGGGATATCCTCGTTCCTTACTGGGATATTTTTTGTGTTTCTGTTATATATGCCAATAAATATTGGGGTAAGAGTGGGGAACATCTTAGATGCAATAGTTATGCTTGTAAGACAAGTAGCCGCTGGAGGTGTGTTGGCTTGGGCGGTGTTGTTTTTCTTCTTGGGAATGCTTTTCAATGGCTCCATAGGGTCGATAAGAGATAGTGTGATATCAGATGTGAACCTGCCAGAGCATAGGGCTACTGTGATATCGGCTATAAATATCGTAGAGTTATTCTCGAAGTCTCTTGGTATAGCAATAATAGGTGCTCTCATTGATTTCTTGGGTAATATAAGGTATCCCCTGATGGTTTCAGTATCTCTGTGGATGGTCTCAGGCATCGCATGGATGTTTGTGGCTAGACATGTGGAGAGGGACTCATGGAAGGTAGATATAGTACTGTATGAAAGGAGGAGGTTCCTAGGGAGTATTGGGGGCAAGAAACATAATATTTGATGGTGTTGTCTAGCATTGGTATCTATGTTGAGGGAAGACCTATTAGTATTTCTAGCAACGGTCTTTCATATAATCAATGTTGGCCTAGTGATAATAGGTCTACAAGTAATATTCATTGGTGTGGTACCCGATATGTATATAGCGGTGCTTTCCACGGTATATTGGATCCCGATACTGGTATTCTCACCACTCTGGGGCTATCTCGCCGATGCTACTGGCCAATATAAGAAGGTAATGACATCAACACTAGTGTTGTTTGCGGCCATAACATATATGCATGCGGTCTTCACAGATTATGTCTCAATATTAATTCTGCGTTTCCTCTCGGGATTGTTTTCTGCGGCCTATACCCCAATAATGCAGGCATATATGACCTTGGACATCGAATATAGGGTCTTCGGTAAGAAGATAGCCACATATAATACAGCTGTGGCGGTTGGTTTTTTAAGCTCGGGATATCTAACCAGTATTGTACTATTCTATGTATCACCAGTATCAATATTCTACTTTGCCGCGTTGTCAACAATGGTCTCAGCGTTTATGGTCTCTCTCCTTCCCCGAAAACATGGCCATAGAAGGATAGTGAATGTGGGTGAGGCCATAAGTTCTCTCTTTTCCCTCAGGGCAGTAAAGATCCTTAGAAAGAGAAGGGCACATTTTCTTGTTTTCGGTCTAGCAGTAAGACACATAGCAATAATGGGGATGTTCTCACTTATCTATGTCTACATGCAACGTAGGGGTATTCCAGAATATCTACTCGGTATATTATCCAGCTTCAACAATATCATGCAGGTCCTACTAATACCAATATTTGGTGTCTTGGTCGACAGGATTGGTAGGAAGAAGGTTTTTGTTCCTGGTTTTGTTTTATCATCGATGATACCACTATTTTTCATCAATGCTATAACACCCCTAGATTTCGCTATTGCCTTCTCATTTATCGGTATTGGTTATGCTCTCCTAATATCTGGAGCCAACCCATATCTCAGGGATGCGGCCCCTAGGGGAGAAGAGAGCGAGATATTATCACTAGCAAACACCACTAGAGCATTTGGGATGATATTTGGCCCAATAATTGTCGGTACCCTCGTGGCATTCTTCTCATACGAGGCAATGTTCTATATTCTCTTTGTCATTGGTATCTTAGCATCATTGATGGCTATGGTGTCACAAGAACAGTATGGATATCGACAAATTAGAGCGTTATGATACCAGTTAATTTCAGCATTTTGTATCACTTAAGGTGCATTTTGCTCCTTCTTGTTTTGTTCACTACCTATGTTTGTTAGGGGAGGGGATCGTGATTGTTGTAGGAAAAATGGTGAATTATTGAAGAGGACGATGCTGGAAAATTTGGTTTTTGTTTTTTAAATAAAAAAGAGTCTTTTATG
>CAZVPA010000108.1:4947-8304 GCA_964628995.1 uncultured Nitrososphaerota archaeon
AGGGAAAAGGGGATATTCATGGTTTCCGAAAGGTTTATAAGGGCAAAAGTAGTGATTCTTGGTGACTTGGCTGTTGGAAAGACAACACTGGCGAAATCATATCTTGGGGGGAGACCAATATCGGAGATAACATATAAACCAACGATTGGGGTGGATCTATATGTGAAGGAGGATACCTATGATGTCAAGCCTTTCGGACCTACGAGGATAGCATGGGATATATGGGATCTGTCTGGACAAAAAGCATTCAAGGATATATGTGGCGTATTTCTCAGGGGAGCTTTATGTGGGATAATAATCTTTGATGTGAGTAGGGAAGAAACACTAAGAAGTGTACCAACATGGGCCGAGCATTTCGTTAAGCATGCTGGTAAACGCCCAGTAATCCTAGTAGGGAACAAGATAGACCTCCGTGGGAGGGAAATAAAGTGTGTCCCCAAGGAGTCTGGCGAGGAGTATGCCGATAAAATATCAGAGATCATAGGTGTCAAGGTACCATATGTGGAGACGAGTGCCTTATACAATATCAATGTGAGGGAAACATTTGAGAGGCTCGCCATAAACCTCCTCGAGCACATGTTGTCGGAGGAGGAATAGGGGGAATTATATGAAGATAGATAAGGTCATCAAGAAGATCGATAAGATATCCATAATGGAGTTCTCTAAATTGTTGAGGAATGCGATGACCAGCGACTTTGAACATGTTGTAAGCGTGTTATTTGAAAACAAGGATAAGATATCCGAGTTCTTTATATCCCATATCCGTGACACAAGCCTCGGAGAGCTAGGGGTTTTTCTTTATACCTTATACCTTGCGAATAAGGATGTATTTGAACATGTTGTTGGTGTGCTTAATGAGTATAGGGAACAGATAGTATCTAAGGCTGGTGAGGCAAGTATATCCGAGATTGCTGAGTTTCTGTGCGGTATATCATTCAACGAGGGCTCTATGGATCTGGCCCGTCCAATAATCGAGTTGATTACTAGGAGAATAGAGGAATTTAGCCTCCAAGATTTGGGTGAGTTCCTAACATACCTTAGCATTGCTGAGAAAAACTTTGTAAGGGATGTACTATCCATGCTAAAACCAGGTACTGAAAAGCTTATATCGAAATATATAGTGGATGCATCCCTTAACGATATTGCTGTATTCTTCAGTAGTGTGAGTAAGATTGATAGGAGTGAAGGTATCGAGTTACTCAATAAGCATAGAGACAAAATAATGGAGTTGTTTGCCCAGAGATTGTCATCAAGCAGTATTGATGATGTATCCAGCTTCCTGTTGCTTATTGCACAGGTAGACGTGAGCCTTGTGGAAGAACTCTTAGAAGGCCATCGGGACGAACTTGAGAGAAGATTTGGTGACGCAATAAAGACCATAGAGATATTCATCAGGAGGATTCCGCAATGATAAAGCAATATCCAGCAATAAAACTCTTGGGGGTACTCGGAGAGAATGGGATTCCGATATTAATTAGGGCTAGTGAGGACGTCATAAGGAAGGACGCCATAATGTATCTGGTTTCATGTCTAAATGCTATTTCTGAACTCATAGCGAAGGGAGAGACCAGAGTTCTTGACATAGAGAACTACAAACTTCTTGTGTTGAATTCAAAGAAAGGATACACCATAGTAGGTCTGACCGAGGGCCAGGTAGAGAAGTCCAAGATATTGTTGGAAGCGATAAGGGATGGGATTGATAGAAAGGACATACCTAAGTTTCCCAACATAGTAACGGAAGAATTGGAGAAAAAAATATCTGATGTTGTGGATGATCAACTCCTCTTCTTTAGCTCTCTAAGGCTAATAGAAAAACTGCCCAGAGATGTGGAGGAAAGAATGAAGGTCTCAGAGATGGTGCAGATCGTTAGGGGGGATGTCATTGACTACATATTTGATGACTTCCCTAAGAACTTGATGATAATGATGAGAAGCATAAAAAAGATGTATGGGGCTAGGATTGTCAAATATCTGGGTAAGTACATTGGGAGGGCTCTATGGAGCAAGATGACGAATACATTACAGCCAAGATCCATGACAGATCTGCGGGATATACTCTCGGAATTCTCCGTTGTTGGGAAAATAACAAAGGATTCTGTAAGCTTAATAGTGTGTCCAGAGTGTATATCTAGGCGCTCCAGTACCCCCATATGTATATTTATTGAGGGGCTTATAGAGGGGATGTTTAACAACCCGAGATACGTGGTGAGAGAAAAGAAGTGCCTAGCAATGAGGGACAATGAATGCCTCTTTGTTCTTGAGGAGAAATAATGACTACTCAACATGTGCGAAGAGTATGTCACTAAACCTATAGAACTTCCTAAAGCCGAGGAGCAATAGTACTACGATGATAAATGATAGTGTCATCTTTATAGGTTTCCATACAACCCTGTAGAACTCCGTGGTGAACCAGACCCAGTTATCGAATACCTCAATGATATATAGGACTATGCCCAGAATCATAAATGTAAGTAGTTCGTGGTATCCCTTCCCCATGAAGACTGGAGTTTTTCTACGTATCCTAAAGTAGAATACTAGAAAAAGCACAATAAATAGTAGGAGTATTGTGGTTTCTAATAATAACTTTACCATAGCGAATGGATCGGTAAGTGGGTTGAGCCACTTATCAACTATTCTCATTCCTCGCCCCTCCATAGTCTATGGATATGGCTGGATAGTTTCAGGAAACCAATAACGAGGAGTGCTAGTGCAACAACAGCAAGGAAGTTTTCGCACCAGTCAAGAACAGTATATATTGGACGGACGGTTTTTGTATAGCCTAGAAACGAGATTGGTCTTTTTTCCTCCTCCACGTAGACAAGTGTGTCGATCATATCCAATAGTAGGTGTGTGCCGAAGAAGAATAGAGCAAACATTATTTCCATCCAGCCAGCCTTCGTGAGTTGTGGGTATCTCCTGTAGATAACTACCGAAAAGTAGAACGAAATAAAAACCACGATGGCCGAGGCCCCCTCAAAAAACATAGATACGATAGCATCAATAGGAACCATCTGGTACACCAATAATATATAGTGGAAAACAAGATAAAAAAATGGGATATTCCTAATGATTGATACGTATCTCGTTTATATATTGGATGATGAATGACCTGTCGTCTGACCCATGATGACCTACCTCTCTTTCTGACTATAGCCTGATTACGGGGAATACTCCTCTATACACAAGCCATGTCTTCTTGGATGGATCATAGATACTTACCTCCCCATACATTATCCTTATGGTGAAATTGTACTCCCTGTGGAGACTTCTCACATGCCCCCTAATATATCTAAGCGGTATTGTCCCCCTACAGGGTTTCATGGCGCTATCCTCAAAGAGTACTACTAGTTGTGTCCT
>CAZVPA010000109.1:0-2990 GCA_964628995.1 uncultured Nitrososphaerota archaeon
ATCATAGACCGTTATAGCTAATGTCTTAGATTGCGACCTATAGACGGACTTACTGAATGCCACATCCACAGTGATTGTTACTGGGAGATCAACATAATCCACATCCATAACATTGGCCAATTTAACTATGAGCTCTGTTGTGTTTACGACAAGTATATATCTTGTACCATCGAAATAGAAACTGCCACTGCTTAAGTTGTACTCTCCATACTTGATGGTATAGTTCGCAATAGCATTCGACACGACCTCGCCTGTCTCATAGACATAGTAATTGGCGACGAACTCCACGATATCGCCATACTCGACCTCTGTTGATTCTGGCGTAATGCTCAAAACGGTGTCTATAGGCTCCACGTATACCTTTATCCTTACTGTTTTCTCCTCATAGAATGTCTTGTTGAATCCTATGTCAACAATGTAGTATGCCTCTACCGATAGGTAAGAGGAATTCACATTGAGTACATATACATTTCTTATAGAGTCATAGCTTACTATGAATGCTGCTGGGTCCGTGGCCGGTGTGGATGTGACACTTATTATTGCCATTGGAATAATACTGCCATTCTTCGCCACAATGTAGTATATTAGTACTTCTGGTGCCTGGCCCCATGTGACATTTATCTCCTCTGGCTGAGCATATGCGATAGTCTTTATCTTTGTTACTGTTACTGATAATACCTTTGTCAGGTTGACATAGAATAATTTCTCTAGATATACATTCACCACATAGGTTCCGAGGTACGGCCATGATTCATTAATTATGTCCCTACTATTGAATACTAGGTAATATGCCTCCATTACTGAGTCATATGTCAGGCTACCCCTACGGACAATCGTTTCATTGAATACAATCTCGAATGTAGCATTAGCATCAGTAATATTGGACATCGTGAGCATATCGATATATCTTACCTCAAACACGCAGACCTCTCCATACTCCATTGTCACGCTTGTGGCGTTCACCTCAACATAGGTATCCCTAGGCTCGACAGTGATTGATATGAGTTTCTCCCTCACTTCATAGAATCTCTTCCGGAAGTATACATACAATGCATAGGTACCAAGCTTACGGGACTTATTTACTATCTCGGTGCTATTGAAGACTATGTAGTAATTATGCTCATCACTATATAGTAGAGATCCATTCTTGAGGACGGTTCCTCCATAACGGATCTCATAGTATGTAGTAGCATTAGTAATGAGTGAACCACTGACAATATCTATGTAGGAGAAGTTGAAGAGCCATGACTCACCATACTTTATGGATACAGATGTTGCCGAAACATCAAGCATTGTCTCCATGGGGTTGACTGTCACCGAGAGAACCGCGGACTGCTTCTCGTAGAACTTTTTGCCAAACCATACCCTAATCTCATACACCACAGGCAGCCTTATATCGATCTTCTCTAATGTCTTGTTGAGTATCTCCGTAGTATTGAACACTAGATAGAACTCATACCAACTATCAGTACGGTCATAGGGTATTGTACCATTCACTATTAGTGTCCCATTACAAGATATGTTGTACCTCGCATCTGCGTCATAGAGTGGTGTAACACCATCAATATCAGTATAGTTCATATAGAATATCCATACCTGCCCATATCTAAGAGTTGCAGACTTCTCTGACAATGTCAGCTTTGTCTTTATAGGCTCTATCGTCAAGGCAAGTATCAAAGTCTTAGACTCATGATACTCCCTGCTTAGATGCACATAAATGGTCAATGTTATCGGCAAATCTGAGGCGCCAGACTTATTGAATGCATCCCTACTGCTAATAAATAGCTCATAGCTCTTATCTGTCGCGTTAAATGTGAGGTTACCAGTATCTATCGGGACACCACCATACTCCATTGTGTAAGTCGCATTGGCGTCAGTAATATTGTAGGACTCCGTATAATACCAGACCTTAAACGTGAAGTTCTCAGGATACTCAACACTCGCAGACTTAACATTCGGGACAGCATAAGCCTTGATAGGCTGAACATCAACAAATATTGTTATAACACCATCCTCATGATACTGCCTAGAGAACGTTATCTCCAATATGTACATAGCCACAGACAAGTACGAGGAGTTTATATCAAGCAGATAGACACCAACACCCTCACTAATGACAAAGGCCTCACTCGGAATACTAGACGTAATATCCGTATAATTCTCGTCATAAACAACCATACTATAGGAAGCACCAGAAATAAACACCCAATCCCTAGTCCTATTATAGTATATACCAATAGTCGTGCTCTCACTCCAAATCAAAGACACATTAGTAGCGGTAGCATAACACGCAGTCCTAACCTCAACAATAGTCCAGGTAATCACCACAGTCTGCGCCACAAAGTGAGTCCTATTGAAGTACACATAGACCCTATAGGTACCGAGGGAAGGATCACTAACATTCGCGGCCACGACATCAGTACTGTTGAGGACAAGCCTATACTTACCACCACCAAGAGACATCAGGCTACCACTCATGATCACCTGATCCTTGGTATTCCAGACCTCATACGTAGCATTGGGGGTCTCAATACCAACATACGGCGTGACGTCAGTCCTATTATACCAGAACGACACATTGATACCGAGGCCATACTCAGTCTCAGCAGTACTCATGGAAGCCCAAACAGTCGTAGGTATGGACTCCACAGTGACCTTGACCGTCACAGTCTTTGACTCATGATACTGCTTCGAGATCGTGATATCGACAACATACGTACCCTCACTAAGCTTCGAACCATCAATCGTGAGGACATAGCAACCAGTAGACTCACTAATCAGGAATGCGCCGGTCGCATTCTCGCTTGGTGGAACCGTCAGGCTGGCACCACCAATAAACACCTTATCCCTACTCCTATTATAGTATATCCTAACCGTGGACGTATAGTTCCAATACATCGACACGTTCGAGGGCTGAGCATACGCAATCATCGCGACCTCAACAATAGTCCAGGTAATCACCACAGTCTGCGCCACAAAGTGAGTCCTAT
>CAZVPA010000109.1:3090-8254 GCA_964628995.1 uncultured Nitrososphaerota archaeon
ACCAGAACGACACATTGATACCGAGGCCATACTCAGTCTCAGCAGTACTCATGGAGGCCCAGACAGTCGTAGGTATGGGGTTTACGGTTATTGTTATTATTATTGTTTTTGGTTGGTGGAACTGTTTTGTTAGTGTGACGTTTACTGTGTATGTTTGTCCGTCCTTCATGTTTGTTGCGTTTATCATTAGTATGTATTTTCCTGTTTCCTCTATCCATATGTATGCTCCCGGTGCGCTTGGTGTTGAGGATATTGTTTCTGTTGCCCCCTGTATGAATGCTCCATCTCTTGTTCTGTTATAGTATATTGTTATGTTTTCTGTGTATCCCCATATTATTGTTAGTTCTGTTGTTGATGCAGATATCGTCATGCCTACTTCTTTTACTGTTATCGAGATTGTTAGTGTCTGGTTTTCGTGGTATGGTTTTTCTAGGAATACGTAGAGTGTGTATGTTCCTATGTACGGGTGTGTATCATTTACAAAGGCTGTGGTGTTTAGTAGGAATTGGTATTTTCCTCCTCCCAGTTCTGTTAGGTTTCCTCCTAGTATTAATGTGTTGTTATAGTATAGTTTGTATGTTGCGTTTGTTGCTCCCTCCACTCCCGTCCCTTTGTCTGTTCTGTTGTACCAGAATGTTATGCTTACGTTTAGTCCCCATTCTATCTCTACTGATGTTGTTGATGATGTTGCTGTTGTTGGTATTGGATCCACAATTAGGTCTATTTCTAGGCTTTGTGATGTGTAGTTTTCTTTGAATAGTGTTACCTCTATCCTGTAGTTTCCTATTGATAGGTTTTGTGTGAAGTTTATGCGTAGTAGGTAGTCGTTTCCGTATGGTTCTAGATCCCCAGTCCATACAATCTCGTCGCTTCCGAATGGCTTCACTTTGTATGTTGCTGTTGCCCCAGTTATTTTTTGTGCCGGGGAATATTCATTATCATAGTAGGACACCAAAACGCTTGCTGTTTCGTTCCATATTACCTCTACGGTTGTTGTGTTTGCTACGGCATATGTATCGCGTGGGGTTATTTCTATTGTTATCGAGAATTCTTTTTCTTCATAGTATGTCTTTCCGAGATATATCTTCGCTGTAAATGTCCCTATACCTATCCTCAGTATTGGTATGCTGAATATGTAACATGATGATGCCTCTATTAGCGTACCAGTCGTTATTGGTGCTTGCGTGGATGCATCATATATTTCATAGCTCGTTGTCGCACCGGTTACCAGTATCCCTCTCCTACTATCATTATAGTATATAGTCACATTATAGTTCTCTGTTGACCATGCTGTCTCCACGTAGGATGGTGCGAAGACTTCTGTCGGTCGCTCATTCACTATTAGTGTCGTTGTATATATTGATGTTGAATAGTTGCCCTTTGAAGCAGTCACAGTTAGTGTGTATGATCCAGTGGGGTATGTAAATTGTGATATTGTATATACATACTCATCGCCGGATTGTGTTAGGGTGAATTCTAATGTTGTGGGTCCCTCCAATTTTAGCTTAACATCGGCATTGGGGATATATGAGTCGTTCAATGCGTCCTGGAAGTATAGTCTTATCTCGAATGTTTCGTCCCAGTAGATGTTTGATGTTAGTGATGTAACCACTATCTTTGTTGGCCGTGGATTTACCTTTATCGTTATTACCAATGGCTGTGGCTTCTGATACCTATTGCCATCCGCATCAACAAAGTATGTTTTTCCACCAGAGGTTGTTGTGTTCACATCAATAATCAAGTTGTAGGTGTATCCAGCATATAGCTTATATGAGGAAATATTGACATCATACATTCCCAGCGAGACAAGATTCATTTTAGAGATGTCAAAACCTGGAACTACACTTCCATTGCTTGCGAATACGATTTTCCATGTCACATTATTATCGGCATCAACCAGAGCCCCTTGGCTTGTTATCGCGACCTTGACATATACAGGCTCACCCCAATATATATCATATGAATAAGATCCCTCCCTAAGCTCGATTGCAAGTGGTGGTGGTGCCGCAGCATCAAGATCGATTAGTATCCAGTGTTGGCCCGTGGTTATGTTTATTGTTGACCATCTCACCACGGCAACATCCATATTACTGGTGTTCTTCACGAATGTCCCATCTGTATATGTGAGATTATATCTATCGTAGTTATACTTATAGCCTATTGTCAGATTCCACACACCTTTTGGTATATATACATCTATGTGTCCTGTGAGGTTCGTGTTGTCGTATGCCGTGGTTCCATTAAATCTAACAGTGGCGTCCTGAAGTACCTTTTTTTCCGTATCGTTACACTGTATTATCACTCTCACAAGGTTAGAGAACTGGTGATTTTCTGTTACTGAGAACGTAGTGTATGTATATGTTGAATAGTCCCTATCCACAACTATCTGGTATGTATTGTGAGCGCTCACAAGTGTTATGTTTAGTGTATAGTTATCATATCTTGGTATATCAAATGTTATTATACCCGAACCACTTGTATATCCTGATACTACTTCCAGACCAGACGTCTTATTTATTAACTTAACCTGTGCATTTACTACGGGACCATTATCGGCATCCGTAACATTGTAGGTTATGAGTAAAGTAAATCTTTCTGTGCTTGATATGGATGCGGATAATGGATTCCGAAGCCTATCAGCAATGTATTGGATTGTTTGTGAACCATTTTCCTCCGCAAGAATAACCGCATATCTCGCTCTAAGCCAGTCATTCTGGCTTGCGTTTACTCCACCTATTCTTAATGCCCAGAGTATATAGTCCTCGTCTGTCGATGGGCCTTCACCCTTATTTCCCCAGTAGAGATCCTCAAATGCTGATGCTGTCCTACCCACACTCATCTCTAGGGATATATTTACAAAGCCTATCGACCTATTATAATGATGGTGATAGAATGCTACCCAATCCCATGAGCCACTTCCACTATAATCCTCAGTTTCCGCGAAAGGAGGCTCAAAATATAGCTCGACCGTTGTGTCATCATACGGACTCTGATCATCACCATCATAATAACTACCATCGTAATAATGGATCAAAATTGCATAATCCCCCGCAGTTGGGGGATAAAGTGTCGCTGTGAGAGGAGGAGAACTACCTGACGTATCTTGCGTCCATTCTGTGCCATCAGGATAGTATATGTGATAGTGTAGAACCGAATATTCTAGATCCCACGATACTCTTATGTAGTAATCATCCCCGCCAGTTTTTGGCATAGGTAGAATAAATGCCAAGAGCTCATCATCCGCAAAATATCTCTTGGCATAGCCCCCTACATAATAGTCTACATTACCCTCCCGCGACTCATCAATCGTGTTTGGATATCCCGCAGCCCAGTAGTTGCAGTAAGCATCATATCTACTTGTATAGATGAATTCAGTACTTAGGAAACTACCACTAAAGCTATCTACTTGTTCCGACGTATTCTGATCCGTTACAGTTACCGTAAAGCTTGCGGAGTCACCCTCACTGCAGTAGGCTAGGACAACAATTATCCACCTTTCACTCGTCGTTGCTGTAGCTGTTTCACTTTCGTAATAGTCTTGAGTATCGACAAACCCATCGATCTTATCCCAAAGATCATCATAACCTTCTATCAAGAATCCCCTCTCGGAATATATAAATAGATCTAGATCTACATCTCCTGTCCAACTTAGCTCGACCAGATATTTATGGTTTTCGGTTAATGTAGAGGTTATGAATGCCCTGAGATTGTTCGTTAGATCTTCTCTGCCCCAGTCAGGATTTATTTCCGATTTTGTCCACGGTAGTCCCTCACCTAGTGTTGTTGTACCGCTACTTGTCGCGGCTCTGTCATAGACAACATCTACGCCATTATCCTGGTCGAATGAGTATACCCCGACCCAATAGGTAGCATTTTGATCTGTATCATTAATTATCCATTTCACATATGCCTCTACAATCCAGCCCCACTTGAAGAATCTATATGTCATGTTTGCCTTCGCTACAGTATTATTATTGATGTCGTAGATCGGAGCATTTATTACTTTGTATAGAATGAATATTGGGCCATTCTGTGTCTCAGTATCAACATAGCGATCTTCTGGTTCTCTAGTAGCATTGGCGTCTCCAAATGGGTTATTCAGAGATGGGTTTCGGGATATCCCAATATCATTCATAGGGGATGTATACAAACTTAGGCCCGTACCCGCCTCTTCTATCTCTAGAATCCTACCACCAGTCCACACATATTTTGAGCCTATCTGCTTTCCTGGTGCTAGAACAGCCTTAGAATAACTCTCCCCAGTTATTGTGTATATTGTTTGACCAGTCACAGTGTCTGTAGATGTAGATAACGTAACCTGTGTAGGGAATGTCGGCTTCCCAACAGGATCTGTATCATAGTATATATAGTATTTTGCGGTACCATAGGCCCCTACTGTGGCGAGAAATGTTATTGTTGCCGATGCTATGTGTGTGGTATTTCCAGTAGAGTTCCATATCTGGAAGGTAACATTATTCCCATTCTCATCCATAACTGTAATACCTTGACGATTCGCCCAAGGATCAAACTCTATGTAGATATCGACAGGCCAATCCTGCCGTGCATAGCCAGCGGGCTCATTTACTGTGATATTTATCCTATAGTTATAGTTTGTGTTTTTCCACCCACCAGGGTAATGTGTGCCTGTCACACTCCCCCTTACTTCTATCTTAGATATTTCCACCCTTATTATCTTATCCTTGTCAATAATTATCAGCCCCTTATCTGTTATTATGTACCTTCTTTTGTTTTTTGTCCCTTTTTCAGTTACTGGCTTTGTTGGAAGACTCTTTAAATTCTCAACTAGGGCTACAGATTGCACCATAAATAGTATGAGAAACAATAGGGCAACCACTTTCCCCGACACATACAACACCAAGACATATTTTTCCAATAATATATATGTTAATGGAACATGGAATTTAAACGTTATATGCTATGTTTGCTAAAAATCTAGGCCATAATCCCGCCCGATATAAAAAACCATTCCGTTACCAAGAAAAGAGTATGCATAACATGGAAGGACCCCGCCAGATATAACATAGATAATGTCAACAAACATTATGGTGGAATATCATATATGACTAGGAAAGAGTAGCCTAGGCCACATGAGCCCTAGGTACCCGACACCAAGGCCGGGCCCTAGGGGTTCAGCCTAGGCCTA
>CAZVPA010000110.1:0-3591 GCA_964628995.1 uncultured Nitrososphaerota archaeon
GCGGGGGTCAACTTCAGGCCGCATGATAATGTCTTTGTTAGGGCATTAAGGGAGTTTTTTGGTGTTAGTGCTGGCTATATTAATGATACGAATGCCCTTATTTTTCTGCTTGATGAGGGGGACACCACCACACTGATTAACCGTTTTGCTGAGAGGGGGAGAGGGAGGCTGGATGAGTGGTACGAGTTCTACATGAAGGCCGAAGGACATATTGTGAAGGTAGAGTTTATCTCTCTTGGCGAGCCCGTGAAGGAATACATCAAAATTAGGGATTATCTATATTCCTCGTTTATCCCAAGCCCTCGCGGTGATCTTCTCTATGGCCCAAGCCCCATGGTCACGTCTGTCATTAGGGCGAGGGATAGGCTTAAGGTTTTGAGGGATTCCGTAGTCAACATCATTAGGTTTAGGTTTGATGAATATCTCGACAGGTTCGTATGGTGAGCCATATGTCCAGCCTGACAAGATTTATAGGGAAAAATAAACCCACACATAGTGCGGGGCAGAAACCCAAGCCCTATATAGGCATAATAGTGGGGTACGGTAGACCCCCAACGCATCTATCCTTCTCCTTCCAAGTTAAAGACCAGATGAGTGTGAGTGTTGGTGATCTCGTAGAGGTCCCGGTTGGGAGCTATGTCATTATTGGACGCATAACAAGGATTGTTTCAAAAAACAAGAACCTGGTAAATCCTGATTTCATAAGGATCCATATGGAGAAGGGTCTGCCTATCGATGCCAGAATTTCTGTTACCAAGGATAACTGGTGGGAAGCACATGTGGAGATAATCTCGGTGATGAAAAACAACACACTACTACCCCCAAACATTCCTCCCTCCCCAGGGGATTTTGTATATCTGGCCGATAGGCAGACCATAGAGAAGGTATTGAATATCAGGGAACACGGTATATTTGTTGGGTACATGTATGGACATGAAAACGTCCGCATAGTTCTTGACCCTGAAATACTTTTGAGACTTCATTTTGCAGTTTTCGGCTCTACTGGTAGTGGTAAATCATATACTGTTGGTGTCATAGTTGAGGAGTTCCTCAAGCTTAATTACCCCGTGGTGATTTTTGATGCACATGGTGAATACTCAACATTATCAATACCTAATGACCGTGAGGATGAGGTCTTAGGTTTAGAGAAGTTGGGTCTTAGTCCTAAGGGGTTCGATGTTAATGTATTCTCGCCGAGCCAACTAACTGTTGGTTTTGAGGATCTAGATGTTGATGCATTATCGGAGGTGACCAAGATGACACCAGTAATGGCCGATCTACTATATCTGGCATTCAAGCACATCAACAGCACGGATTACACATTAGACAAATTTGGTGATGACTCGAAGGGTAAGGCATGGATAGACAGACTGATTAGGGCTGTAAACTCTGCCGCCTCTAAATGGAGATTCGACAATAAGACTAGGATAGCGTTGAGAAGGAGAATAGAAACACTTAAGGAGCTATCCATCTTTGGTGAAAGGCTCGATGTTGAATCCATAGTCAAGCGGGGAAGGGCGACAATAATTGATATTAGCCAAGGCCTAACAGAATATGAGAAAAGCGTATATGTCGGCATAATCCTCAAAAGACTGTTTGAGGCTAGAAGACAAAAAATAATCCCACCACTCCTCGTCATTGTGGAGGAAAGCCACATATTTGCCCCCCAAGACATAGAAACATACAGCAAGACAATGATGAGGAAGATCGCTAGGGAGGGTAGAAAGTTCGGAATAGGCATCGGCGTAATAAGCCAGAGGATAATCGGTCTGGACAAAGATGTCATAAGCCAATGCGGAACAAAGTTCATCCTTAGAATAGACTCAAAGACAGACTTGGAATATCTCAGACCATACACAAGCCTGCTAACAAATGAGGACTTCAAAAGAATACCCCACCTCCCCACAGGGATGGCATACATAACAGGCCAAGCACTCAGATACCCAATACTGACAAAGATAAGGCCAAAACAATCCAAACACCACCTATTCGAGTGAACCCATATCATTACTTTTTCACTATGATAAATGAAAAAACAGGTGACTACTATACCAGTACTAATAACCGTATATCTAAGAGCAATAGAAAACACGGCAATACCCCCCTTCGCAGGTGAGGGATCCCGACATGCCTTCTTCGCAATGCTTGGCGAATCAGAAATAGCCACAATACTCCACGAGATACCCGGACTAAAACCATACGCAATAAAACCACTACGCCCCATAGATGGAAAAAAGAAAGTAAAGAACGACAGGTGGGTTATAAGGGAAGGCACAAAACTGGCATTCGATATCGGTATTCTGGATCCAGGAATCGAGGACAGGATCCTCACAGATATAGTATCGATGAAGAAAGAGACACTAAACATATGTGGAGCCACATTCTACCTAGAATACTTCGAGGTATACAAGAGAAGTAGCTACGAAGACCTCTTACCGGGGAAAACAACAAGCTTCATAGGAGTATGCTTCAGGACACCAACAAGGTTCAGTAGCCGCCCCCACCTCTACCCCGACCCCACACAGCTATTCAAAAACCTACTAAACATATGGAATACATATGCTGAAGAGGAAGAGAGGATAGACTCAGAGAACTTCTTAGACTGGATATCCGATAGGGTCGACATACGCTACTACAGCCTCAAAACAAGGGAAGTAAAGATAAAAAACGCAAAAATAGTCGGATTCAAAGGAAAAACAGCATACGTCATAATGGATCCAGAATTCGAAGAAGCAGAATACATACTCGGCCTACTAAGACTAGGACTAATCTCGAATGTGGGACAAAAAAGAACATATGGACTCGGAGTAATAACAGCAAAAGACCTAGTAAACAACGAAAATATAGATCTAGCCAAATAATCCATAGCAAAAATATCCCCGAAACCAGAAGAGTTGGATAGTCAAATTACGACCCTCCTAGGGACTCTTAATTCTCTTTTGTGGGGATCTCAATATACTTTTTAATGTGCCTAAAGTACCATTTGGCTTCTTTCTCGTTGGCTAGGTGTATTTCGAATGGGTGGAATGGTGGGAGGCCGGCTTCTTCTTCTATTTTTGCGATGATTTTTCCTCTTTCGATGTTCCCATGTTTTTTCTTGGTTATTATCAGGATGTCGACATCGCTTCCGCCGGTTTGTTTTCCCTCTACAACGCTTCCAAATACTATGACTCTGCAGTCTCCAAGTACTTTCCTTGATGCTCTAGCTATGCGTTTGGCCCATTTTTTCCACTCAAGTATGGGTCTTTTTATCTCGACAATTGCTTCGTAGATTTTCTCCAAAATCAATCACCTGTCTAGCAAAATTGATGAAATCATTGGCCTCGTCAGGCTCGTACTTGCGGAATAGGTATCTTGAAGCCGTGTATGCATCCTCCAGTGACGATAAGTACTGCCTATTTTCGCGCACGAAGTTTTCGATTAGTGTGCTTTTTTCTGGGAATATTGCCCTTAATATCTCGAAGGATTCTCTGATGCGGTGGGTTCTTGGCATTTCACCGGTTCTCTCGAGAATTATTGCTTTAAGGAAGAGTTGAGCTGCCTGTTCTGCTAGGAAGACGGCTATATCAAAACGTTCTGTCTCTAACGCTA
>CAZVPA010000110.1:3691-5658 GCA_964628995.1 uncultured Nitrososphaerota archaeon
ATAGTCGCGAATGTGTATTATCCTTATTTTGTCCTTGAGTGGTTGTAGAGTCTATCGTCGGAGGTTATAATTGTGGCTCCAAGTTTATCAGCGATCACAACATATATCGCATCATATACCGTTATGCTCAATTCTAATGCTTTCGCGTAGGATTCCTTGATGATTGTCCAATCTAGGTCAATGTAATCTATAGGCATCTCGGCCATTTTTTCCACGTGCTGGTTAGCGAGGTCCCTACTGAGGTAGCCTCTCACAACATATTTTATAATGGCATTACAGAATTCTTGCATGAAAGATTTGGGGGCGACTAGTTCGACTACGCCCCTCTTGGAAATCGCTTAATAGCTCGTCAGCTTTATCGGAGTATTCCTCCTAATAAACCACTTAACACCAACGGATGCATCAATAACATACATGATCATCGCATATCCCTATCCTCTCTGATAAATTTGGCGGCTAAATTGCCTCTAAGTTTTGGTCCTTTCTTCCTCAGTTCACGGATTTCCCTAACTAACCTTCTCAGAATTTCTCTCTTAACTCTCTCCTTGAGATATTTACGTATCTCCTCCGCATAATTGATATTCAACCTATCAAGTTGTTCCTTTAAAGCCTTTGGAATCCTTACAGCAATGACCACACTCATCATTTTTCAACCATTTCTCCAAATGTTTACAATATAGTATATTATTCTGTTAACATGTTTAATGTTTACAATTTGGATGAGACCATACACTTGGATTTCTTCCTGATTTATAGGTGGGGGTCTTGAGTATTTTCAGGAAAACAATAGTTGGTTGTACTCAAAGGGACATGACTAGGAGACTAAGCAGGGTGATCCTTATGCTTCCGATACCTCAAATCCTACCAAGTATCCATAGGAAAAGCAATGTGGTACTCGTGCTTGGGTATTGGGAGATCAACATTTGAAAAAAGCCTAGTAGAATATAGAGCAAAAGAGCGGATTACGATCACATTAAGTCAGACTCCTATGGGTGGCACCCGACAAGTGCTTCTTTAATCTGCTTAATAAATCATGGAAAAGTTTGCTTACGATATCAACCGCATTACTAAGCATCGACATCTTGTTCTCTAGGTCTACCGTTCTCCCAACTTCTGATCTTTCCTTTTTATATAAGTCTGTCAACCCCCTTAACCAATTCATAAACAACTCAAAGTTTAATTCTACGAGCTTCTGGAAAATGTATTCCGCGGTCACATCGTGAGAAACCCATGGGAAAACCTTCAAAACTTTTTTCAGCTCAACACCAATCCTGTTGAACATATCCAATAACCTACGCATTAAGGAATATTGCTCATCAGATATATCAACAACGAAATGTTCCACAGAAGCATACACATGTCTAGGAACATTGATGAGTCTGAGAACCTCACTTTTCAATTTCTCTAACCCAAAACACTCTGAACCATCAAAGGAGAAATAACTAATATCCACGCGACTCTTAGTATGGAGAGTCCAGAAGCCATAAACATCCGAACTAATAGCGGCGATTCTCACGCCAGCACCCTCGCTCCAAGACCTCGTCACGATAATATATGATTCAACAACATCGCGTCCCTCTCTCCGAATATATATAAGCTTAGAGCCTCCCAATCCTAACACCAAAACCAAAACACTACTACATATAGGATACATTAAGGGAGATTTATTAAGCTTAGTACACGATATCTCATGGCACCTCGCATAATCAAATGTGCGCAGAAGCCTAGGGATATAAAAACGACTAACAATACAAATGAAAAATAAAACCACGAAACTGAATAATCTTAAATATGAAAAATTTTTGTGATAAATAGAAATGTTGTTAATTTTTAAAGGTGATAAATTTGACAAAGAAAATTTTGTATATAAAAGTTTACGATGACATGGGTCGCATCAAGCTTCCTAGTACCGTAGTTAAAAAGATGAAGCTTCGTAAAGGAAGCATCCTAGTGGTTTCAGAATTAAA
>CAZVPA010000110.1:5668-8124 GCA_964628995.1 uncultured Nitrososphaerota archaeon
GAATTAGAGGAAGCAAAAATACTCGTATATGAAATGTTGTGAGTGTCTATGCCTAAGATACTTCTCAATACAAAAGCACTTTGGGGTCTCATCGTCAGAGGATCAATATATTCTAAGCATGCCTATGAAA
Organism: uncultured Nitrososphaerota archaeon; assembly: GCA_964628995.1. GTDB lineage: Archaea > Asgardarchaeota > Njordarchaeia > Njordarchaeales > Panguiarchaeaceae > Panguiarchaeum. The sequence continues at coordinate 5,799 of CAZVPA010000110.1, forward strand.
TCGCGAAAACATACGAATTGATAATACCTCTCCCAGCCGTAATTGAGGTGATAATGGCGATTTATAAGCTTTTCTCGGAGAAAGGCACAAATTTTAAAAAAGGCTTTGAAGCCGTTGTCAAAGCAATGGACAAATTGAATGCCATAACTAAAAAAAAGGAATATGGCATAATAGCTAAGGTTTTGATACCAAAAGAGACGATAATTATTGAAGCCATGGAACTTATAAAAGAACATCTAGAACTATTCGTAAAAAAGGGCCCCAAAAATACGAAGTGGTTAAGAATATTTGATGCCATCATAGCAGCAATATGGATTAAAGAAAGAATCCCACTCCTAGCAGACGACCCAGTATACGAAAAACTAGCACAGAAATACAAACTTGAATACATAAAACTTCAGAAATATAAATAGCAGAGTGTGATCGTCGCAAGATCAGTTTTTCACGAACCTGCCCAGATGTCGAACACAAAGCCGATATATGCCGATGAATATAAAGTGAAATTTGACAATGGGCATATTGTTGAGATGGAACCAGAGTCACGTTGGAGTTCAGAAACCCCCGCAAGATGCGGTTGCTATGCATATAAATGTGCATGTGGAGGGCGTGACACATATCACAATTGGTGGCTGTCATCATATAATAGACTCATTAATTCTGGGAATGATGTCCATAGATCATCATACCAGCATTATCCTGGACAGAATAGAGGTTGATCCTAGAAGGCTTGGGGGTCATTATTTGCAGAACAGGGATCACGGACGGTGACATAAGGGCTACTCCTCTATATGCGAGACTCATACTGGAGGGCTGGGGGAAATGTTAGCTGTGAAATCATGGTGGGCAGGATGCCCCCTGAGGTGCTTGGTTAGTTCACTTGGGGATGTGCTTGGTGGTGTGGAGACTATGTGGTGTACGTGGTCTGGCATTGTTGCTGGAGGTTATGTCCGCATTCAGTTATTGGGGTTTTTCCTCTATTGCTCTCGCAGGGTCTCTGCTATGCGCACTCTCAGGTTTTTTCTCCCACGTTTGGCATCCAGAAGTGCAGTATGTTATTCTTTATATGGTGTGTCTGCGTCTTGGTATTGTCGCTTGTATCCCCTCTTTCTAAATTCTGTGTCCCCCAAACCAATAATACATATACCTTGATCCAGAGTAATCCACCCCCTCGATACGATTTTGGGTTTCTCCCGCAATTTTCCGTAAAATCTCAGCATTTTTAAGTGGAAAATCAATATTTATTTGTTTGGGGATGATAAGGAGAATATACATGAATGAGATGAAGAAAAAGATAGAGGATGTCCCTCAGCTTGGGTTGATAATGTTGCCCCCAATGAGGATACGTGTTAGACCAAGGATGCGTGACCTATATCTATCCCCGCAGTTACCGGGAGACCTGCGGAGAAAACATAGGTGCCAAAAATCGAAAAGAAAAACCAGATAGAATGTGAAGAGCTAAAGACTGGGGAGTATCAAGTCGGAAGATTCAAGATATATGTGGAAAGAAAGGAGCTCTCCGGTGTATGGATTCCTATAAGGCTTAAGATAAGAAACAGATGCATAAGGACAAGTGCATTCTGCAATAGTGGATTTGGCTATATAGACCCAGAAAGATGCAGAATACCACTCATAGCAATCCCGGCAGTACTACTAGTAGCTGAGGGTATTGTTGATTCCTCGGAAGTAATAGAGAAGATACTTGGAGGAGAGGAAGTATTCAAACTGGATGATATCGAGAGAGCCCATGTTTCCCTAGATGTTGAGGAAAGGGAGACAATTTGGATCGAAGCAGAATGCTATGGGATCACAAAAGTCCCTGGGAGAGTAATCATAAATTTACCACTAATGAGAAGACTCGGTGTAGGCTTTCGTTCTGAAGATTGGGAAGATGGACTATGGTACTTTATAGATAACCCGGATGAAAAGAAAAAGTCAGTCCTTGGAGTACATATTCTATACGAAATAATACTTTAGAAAACGTAAAGCAGCAACGATAAAGAAGAACCAAAAAGGGATAAAAATCATCATAAAGATTTTTGTTGAAGATATCCAATTTTAGTATTTCCCTAAATTTCTTAGTGTTTTTCGATTCTTGCCAGTATTTTATGTGGCCACTTAATGACATCCATAAAGTGCTGTTTTCATGTCTTGGTGTATTTTTCGTGCCTAATTTCTTGTATCGTCAATATCTCTTCTAGTTTCTTTTTCACTATATGAATCATAAAACTAGCCGCTGAAGGAACTGGGGTTTTGTACTGATTCATATGTGATGTGTTTCTGCCCGATGAGGAGGACTGTTGCGTGGATGCATGGGTGTCCTAGATAA
>CAZVPA010000111.1:0-8050 GCA_964628995.1 uncultured Nitrososphaerota archaeon
CTATTCTATCTCTCAAGACCTCTAGATCTAGTTAATATCTATATATGACGAAATCAGGGGAAAACCGAATGGAGATCATTAATGACAATCAAATGCTGATTGATTTCAGCCATTCAAGTTCTTTTACCCCTAATCTCTCGCATGATATTGACAGATAAATCTTTGACCTTTGGGCGTCTGTTTATTATTTCTTTGTGTGATGGGAATACCATATCGACATCCAAATGCTTAATCAGATTTGTTATGAGAAAATCCATGTCTAGTGTATCAATAGTATCCTCCACGAGATCACTAAGGCTGTTCCAAATAATGTTATTATTCAATAGCCTACGGGCTCTATCAAGTTTGTGTTTATCGATCAAAACTGTTGTCCTAACTTTCATATATACACCAATGTGTCTATAATTAAAAGAATAATCATGTATTTAGATAGTTTTCATTCGACTTCTATTTCTTAGCGATCATAAAGATTATTGGAGATGTGGTCACGTAGGATAACATTATGCTGAGGAGTCCCCATAAAATAGTCCCTATGGTTGATGCCAAGATACTTGGTATTATAGCGATGAATATCAGGAAGTATATTGCTCCTACAGCTATTGATATTGCTATTGTTTTTATTCCGGCTCTTGTCTTCGCACTTGGGAATGCTATGGATGATATCATCAACACTGCTGTTGCGACTGTTAGGATAATACATGCAATCTCATTTAGTGGAAGAATGCAGAGGATTACTAGGCATTCGAAAAATGCGGCCGCTGGTATTGCGAGCCCCTCAAAGAATTCTTTTGATCCATATATGTTAAATCTTGCGAGTCTCAATGCTCCAAATCCAGAATATATCGCTCCCGCGATAAGGGCAAATATTATATATTCACTATCCAGCACTGCTGATATAAGCATAATAGCGGGGGTAACACCAAAGGACACCTGATCACAAAGAGAATCAAGCTCCCTCCCAATCTCGCTTGTTGCCTTAAGTTTTCTTGCTATGAAACCATCCAGACCATCAGCAATTATAGCGAGTAGTACAAATATAAACGCGTCGAGTAATCTCCCCAATATTGCATAGTATAGGCCGAGAAAACCAAAACCGAGATTCAGTAATGTAAAGAGATTTGGTATCGTGAAGAAGATACTGACTCCCCCTTTCCCATGACTATCCATGGAGGCACCCCGTTATCCGCATCGAATATGTGCAATCATAAAGAGTGGGAAATGTGGTAAACTGACCCCTCGCTTACCATCCTAAAAATGAGTTAATAAATATTCGTGAACATACAACCCACATACGTTATTTCCCACCCACCTTATTACAGATTTGTGTATTAAGACCTCTTTATGCTTACTGGATTACCCATTACCTAGCTCCGCTTTGTTGGATATGACCTGTATATATGACTGCTTAAGTATTTTGCCGACACTATTTTCTGGGAGAGTAAGAGGGAGAGGGTTGATGAAAAGTAAAAATTGGGTGCTCACCCAATTCAGAGATATTATAGCAGTCCTAGCCGCCATTTCTAGGATATGGCTTGACATAAGGGATCAGATTGGAGACATCATCGAGAACGAACTTGACAATACCGATGAAAAAACAATAGAAGTGATAACTGGTATATCAGAACTATTAGACGAAATACTGGAATTCATCATGAATATAAACCACGAGAACAAGTATGTGAACTTCCACAACTAATGTATGAGAGAATAGTGCTGAATTTTGACTGACTTGTCTATGTTGGGGAGTCATATTTGATAATGCTCGTCTGGCTGTGTGCTGGATTTCGGTGAGGATGTTGTGATACTCTATACTTGTTTGGATTATCTTATGTTTGAGTTCAAGACATCTATCCATTATCTCCACAATATTACCTAGATCCATACAGTCTAGCTACAGTATTATTTCTTCGACTCCCATCTCTATTGGTATTCTCCACATATTTAATCGCCTCTCGATTTTTCCGTTGTTAAGTGCTTTTTCCAGCCTTTTTCTCAGACCCGTAAGTATGTTTTTTTCGTCGTAGAGTATCAATCCAAAAAATAAGGCATCCAAAAGAAATCCCGTAAATCCTTGGAAGGCCTCCTCGATTTCCCTCTCTCCGACCCATACAGCACTTATTCTCGGCGGCCTCCTTGGAGATATTTTTCTGTTCAACAATATTTTTTCGGTATAGCTACAATCAAAGTTTGGGGAGACAACGATAATATCTATGTCGCTACTTATCCTAGGCCTTCCGTAGACAACGGATCCATATAAAAGCACGCCCGTTATGTCCACATAAATAGAAAGTATCTCCAGGTATTTGATTATATCTCCCACATATGTTTTGTGCACTCCGTTTTTCCTTAGCTTATCGGCTATTTCGCTAAGATCGCGGAGCATAGCTCTGCCCCTCCACAAGCTTACTACAGATAGCTGGTTGCTTCTCACAAATATTCAATTCTTGGAAAAACTTGATTGTTTCGCTAAGCACATATTTTACATCGTTTAGAAATAGCCTTATAATGTCCGTTGAGTAGAGCTCATCCGGGAGAATAATTCTATCTGCGTGCCTAACACCATACCGTGGCCTCGTTACCTCGTCCTCCAACGTTCTTGCAACACTTATGATCCTCTCAATCCGTAGCCTAGCACTAGGATCAATGTTCAGGTCTAGATTCCCCAACTCTATCTCGACCAAAATTTCTTCAAGCTTTTTGGACGGAAAATGAGTCTTTGGCGGATCGAAGCCCAAGGACACTATAATAGCCTTAAGGATCTTTTCTACGCACTGCTGTAGATGGAAAACTATGGCTCCTCGATCCTCAATAATACTTAGTTTGGACACTGTCTTTAGGTCGCTTATAGCTAAATCTACCCAGCCCTCAATCAACGAAAATCTATTCATATGCTTATCCCTCCATCAATCTACTAAAAAATAATATTTTGAGAAACCAAAAGTTTTTGTATTCTTGGAGTTCTTGTCTAGATCTCATAGGGGATATATAGGTTTATTATTGATAGGCCTATCCTAGCGTCCATTTTGTCTATTTTGTCTTCTGATTTTGATTCATAGTAGAATCTGTATAGTTGTCCCAGCATCAGGCTTTTTGTTCCATATGTGTTTTGTAGGTATTCTGATGTTTCTCCAATATGTTCTCTTATGTATTCGTCTAGGGAGATAAACCTGAATATTCCTGATTGCTTATCAAAGTATAGGACCTCATCTCTCCTAAAAATCTCGTCTATCGGGCCGGTTATTCCCCATATGAACTCTCGATGGATATCTCCTATTATTCCTTCATGCCATGGTTCTCTTCTGGTAATTATGTATAGTTTCCTATCACTTTTGTTGGGGACATTATCTGTTTTTATTGCGATCAGTTCGAGGTCAGCCCCCCATTCGGCACTAAGCGGAATTATTTTTGCTTGCCCAAGTCTATCAGTTGGTTTTTCCCTCGTGACCAAGTATACCTCTACGCCATAATGGTATGTTCTCCTCAGGAATCTCGTGAGCCATATTTCCTTCTCGTCGTCCAAAAACTCCGCCTCCAACACGATCCTATTGCTCGATATTAGGAGATCCCTCGTTATGATGTCCCTATCTTCGATCCTTATGTGATAGTTGATTGGAAATCCTAGGTATGAGATATAGGAATAATTGTCCTTGTTCTCCATCGACAAAAATAATATCGGGTTCATCTCAACCATCTAAACAATACCAGCAAGTGGTCTATGTGCCGCATATATCGCCAAGGCGTTTAGGCTCATCCAATACATCCCCGATTTCTCAAATCTTTTATGTGCCTCCACTAGTAGTCTGCACCCTATATCTTCATTGCTGTCAATAATATATGTTGCTAGCTCCATCAGGATACCACCAACAATGTCATGGTACTCCCCTACATATGATCTTCTTATCATGTCTAGCAGTACTTCTATTTTTCCGTACTCCCCATTATCTGCCAATGTAACTCCGGCGGCATATAGTACCTCCCCTATATCCCTCACCGATCGTAGTGCTTTGATGGAGTTATCCACGGTCCATAGGATATCATCCAGCCTCCCAATGTTTCCTAGGATCCCTATGGCCCTTACGATGAAGTATGCGAGCCCGAGGTCTATTATTTCTTGGAGTATAGTCCTCTCCCCGCGTCCTGAGAACTTTAGACGTGCCAATGCGAGAAAACCGGAGACAATCTTCCTCCCACCATGATCAAGCAAACTAGTTATTTGGTCAGCTATTTTCCTGAATGCCCTTAGGTCATCCTCACTCTTGATACTCCTATATACTGGAAGCCATATGTGTATGTTTCTGAGTCCAACTATCTTGTCCTCACTATATATCCTACCCAAGACCTTTCTCGCTATGTCGGGGAGTCCCTTCTGGAGTAAGCTGGACAGATAGTCCCCATATATTAGGGGGATGCTTAAGGGATCCCCCATAGCATAGCATGTATTTATTGAGACATCAAGGAATACTAGGCTCCTTGCCTGATCCTTTCCTATGAGAGATGTGGCATATCTAGAGGCAAGGTTGGTAACCTCATAGTAGAGGCCATGGGCATAGAGCTCCCGTATTAGGCTTTCTATATACCCCATTACCTCATCATCAAGCATTTCTTCCCGGATACTGGTGATAAGTATCCTCGCCAGAAGTTTTAATAGTTGTGGATCCTCCATCTTTATGATTTCGGGCATAATGCTAGACACTATGTCCTTGCTCATCCCTCGTTTTAGAGTACCCCTAAGAAACAAAAGCTTGTGGACTGGTGGGGCGTTAGATATAACATCTTCCACGATTCTGTGGTCCAGATATCCACGTAGTCTCTCCTCCATGACGGCCTCCCCAAGCAACTCAAAATATAATTCCTCATAATGCCCCCTCACAATATCTAGGAAGCGCACAAGATAACCACCATACCTATCAGCGAGCATACCAAGGATTATTTCGAACACTTGGAGGAGATCTATACTTTTGGGGGGACCAAGAGATAATAACCTGTCCATCTCCCTTAATCCCTCCTCAGGATCCCAATGGAACAGCATCCTAGTGAGTGAATATTCAAGATCCCTCCTAATGGGCTCCGGTAATTTCTTCACTAGATCTAATGACTCCTCAAAGACATCATACCTACCGAACCTACAACTCGTCATCGCTAGGAACTCTACTAACCGTCCAGCCATATATGGGTTGTTCGACATCAAGAAAGCATTGACTGCATGGGGGACATAGAACCTAAGTTTGTCTGGGTCATTCTGGTGCTTCCTCACTTTTTCCCTGAGGAACTTACTAAGCGCAAACCACTCCATAGTGCTACTTGGCTCAACACTCTCTATGGATCCCTCATTCAATGATACATCCAATAATATCTTCTTGGATCTCACATAATCATCAATTCTTACTCCCCGCAAACATATCCACCATACATCTTAGCATATCTCAGAGAATACTAAATGAAAATCCATAACTGACTAATAGATATTATCCCCGACCTCCCGTCTAGGAACTAAGGATTGTTGGAGCTCTGAGTGTTCCCTACTCTAACCTTCAGTCTCTCCCGAGTTACCTCTATGTCTGACGGGTAGTGTTTTACCACACGGAGCCATAAGTTCCCAGCAAATAGATATAGAAGAACAAAGAATAGCAATGTAAACCTTATGTTTCCAGTAAGATCTATTATTAGGCCCGCCACAGCAATGCCAGCAGATCTAAAGAAAAGCTCTATTGTGCTTATTGATGACGCAACAATAGCCCTCTGCTCTGGTAGATTTACATCCGATATCACACTATTCTTTATGGGTTCTATCGAGCTATTAAACATCATACCGAGGAAAAAGAACAGTATTGCTAGTTGTAGGAGAATGTTGGAGCGAAGCATCGTGATGAATGCCTTAACAGAAGTAACAATATCCTTCTCCGTTATCCCTATCCTCAGGGGGATTAGGAGGAATACTGCAAAGAAGAATACCTGCATAAACGAGCATACAGCAGCTATTAGTGGCCTATAGCGGAAGCTCCTCGTGTATAGTTTGTCCGCAAGGTGTGCGATTATCGACCCGAAGAACCCACCCAACATCCCTAATCCAAGAAATATGATCGCTATAACCTCAGTTGCCTCTAGCTCTCTCACAACATACTGTGTTATCCAGGCCATCAATACTCCTTGGGGGAGGGTAGAGACAAATTCCTCGAAAGCAACATATATGTTGCTCTTATTACTAAGGATCATCCTCACATCAGACAAACTAAATCTATGCGTATATTCCACGATACCACCACTAAGAGTCATTATGTCTACCATCCCCCGTGAGGGCTCTATTATACTTAGTGAGAGGGGGGTTCCGAGGAGTATCAGGAGCAACGCATTGATACGTATGGGATATCTCCAATCAAAGAGTGCCCCCAGTACAGCACTCAACCCGAAACCCAAAGCCATCCCAACCCCACTAATTATATACCAGAACATGTATGCCTTAGCCCTCCTCTCACTTTCGAAGAAGTCAGCAATCATGCTGAAAGCTATGGGGAATACAGCCCCAAGAAATAACCCAGTCACAACCCGCGTAAGGAAGAAAATAATTATGTTTTCTGACAGATAAACAATATATGTAAGCAACCCCATCGCCAGTATGCTTAGTAGCAATAAGGGTTTTCTCCTCAACCCGTAGGCATCAGCAATGTACGACCAAATAACCGTTGATATTCCTGATAGGAATATGTATAGGCCTGTCATACTCCCAAGTACCAGATCGGAAACCCCCATATCCCTCTTTATCAGATTATAGTTCGGGATAATAATGTACTGGTTAGATGTCTGTATTACTGTTATGATGGCTATCTGGAGGAGCATTACTTTGCGCCAACGAAGTGTATGGGTTATGTTGGACACCACAATAACCAGACACAATCCATTAAAGAACAACAGCAATAATCGGTAAATATATAATGAATGGACTAGGAGAGTTCTACCACAACAAAGTTATCCACACCCCCAATACCAGCTATTCTTGTCCTCTTATTCTTTATTGTCCTTATGTCTAGCTCAACTACAGGATACAGTCTTATTGTGACTGAGACGACTTTTGTTCTACCCATCATCTTACCCATAATTCTCTCTAGCTCTTTTCTTGCTTCATCCACCCCCTCGAGTTCATAGCCAGTAATCCTCCTGATTTTCTCTGGGTCTATATCGGATATGTCTTTGAGTCTTAGAAATCCTACCTTACTTAGATGCTGGAGGGATTCCTTAAGGAGTCTGCTTTTAAGGAGTCTCTTGGGGGCTATGTATCTTAGGGTTCTCTCTCCACTACCTATTGGTCCCACCTTAAAGGCTATTAGGTGACCATGTCCATCACATGCATCACATGGTATTCTTCCACTCCCACCACACTCGCTACATGGTACATTACCAACCCCATGACACTCCCTACAGATGATCTTTCCTGTTCCATGGCAGCTTGGACATGTCACACTAATCTTTCTTTTTTCCTTGCTTTCCCTACCCGTCCAGACCTTTATTGTTATCTCAACATTCCCCCCTCCACCACACTCTGGACATTTTATATGTCCCGTTCCTCCACAGTAGGAACACCTTCTTCTTCCAGTCCCTCCACACTTAGTACACTTCAGGGATCCCGATCCAGAACATTTATCACATACCACCTTTGTCAATGTCCTATATATGGGTATGCTCTCCAGAGTGTCATAATCATAGAATTCGATCTTCTTAATCTTGGATACCTTTACCCTGCGTTCTCCCAGCTTTGAGGGGATCTTGATCTTGATGAATACCGCTATGATCGCCCTCCTATTGATGTTCTCTATGTTCTCAGCGGGGGATACCTGGCTCCTACTTATCCTCGCCCCCTTCTCCACAAAGAACCCTCTAAACCTTGCGTCACTCAACATGTCTACCCACTTATTAAAGATGTCCTCAGGGCTGGGCATGATGAATGTTCTGGCACTCAATAATGACACCTCCAAAGGAGAAGAGAAAAAAACAGATATATCCTACGATGAGGTATCGTTCCAGAAATGTAAAGTCTAATGTGTGATAACTAACATCA
>CAZVPA010000112.1:0-5090 GCA_964628995.1 uncultured Nitrososphaerota archaeon
ACTTATTCACCCCCCAAAATACTCATGAGTGTTGCGATCTCGGAATAATTCATCACAACTTTTCCATCCTCAACGATCCTTATGGATACTATTGGTTGTCCATTGTTTGGTTTCATTATGGCAATCCCCACATTTGGGTTAAAATTTTGTATCCTTGATATGTTGAGGGCTCTTTTTTTGTTTGTTTCGATTTGGAGATATGTATTGCCGAATGGACTACTGTAGAGTATTCCCTCAAGCCCAAAGTTATGGAGATAGATACCCAACACGTGCTCTAGGTCGTCAGTATCTGGTCTCCGCTCCGATGGATTAACAAGAACCACTCTTCTATCGAAATCCGCAATACATAGTATCGGTTTTTTCTGCGTCCTGAAAAGCATAAATACTTTATTGTCAGCATCTATAGATATCACATCGGTGTCTCGATCTCTTAGGAGTCCCATTAGTATCTCTTTCAGTCCAGCTTTCTTCTGTGTGCTCCTGATCTTCCTCTTTAGTTTCGCTTCATAAAGTTCCGATAGAACAAGGAGAAAATCCTTCAGCTTAACTACAGCATCCAGACACGGTGTTGCTAACGGTCTACCACTAATCACCTTTTTTATTTCGTCAAGTCTAATATTGTAGCAGTCCTGAGGTATATCCTTCATTGAGACCCCCGCCTCAATAAGTAGAGATAGATAGAATCTTCCATGACATAGGGGGTCAAGGAGGAGTATACGTCTATCTCCCTGGCACCGCTCACAGATCTCACTCATCGTCCTCACAAGCTGGCTCACTGCAATTCGGCATACTGGTGTAGCATTCTCTCCACAGATAAGCTCCATTAGTTTTTCCTGTATCTCACTGCTCAAAGCACTCACCATATATTTAGTGTTTTTTAAGTCATATAAACAAAACTTTCGTGGTTCATCATATATTGGTGGTGTGGAGCTTGATTACGGTAGGTCTACTAGGGCTCCTTTTGATTGTCCTAGCGTGGATTCCGGAGACAATAAAGAGTATGAGGTCTGGGAAAACAATACGGCTAGAGTTCCTAATATTATACTTTGCTGGGAGCGTACTACTAACACTCCACGCGGTAAACATAGGGGACTATGTATTCATAATACTTAACGGTCTAGCATCTATACTCTCTGGAGCCAACATAGTCCGATATCTATGGGGTAAGCTGAGATGATCAGGGGAGTACTTTTTGACTTCGGTGGAGTAATAACACACAGCTGCTGGAGCCTAGAAACAATGGCGGAGATCATAAGAAGGACATTCATGGAGGAGGGCATCGATCTCGGAGAGAATTTTGATAGAGTGTTTTGTGAGGTAATGGAGGAGGCATGGGGGCGGGTAATAAGAACATTAATAGAGGAGAGAATGGAAGATCTCATCACTGAGGCTATCAGGAGAATAGGTATGGAACCCCCAATGGAACTGGTTATGAGGGCTATAGACAATATTAGTGAGGCCCCATTCTGCATAGTTAGGGAAGACGCTGAAGAAACACTCAAAGAGTTAAAGAAGATGGGTATAAAAATAGCCATAGTATCGAACTCACCCATAAATTTCCATGAGAGAGTCCTAAGGAAGGCTGGCCTGATGGACTATATAGACACGATCGTTGTGTCCTGCGATGTCAGGTATAGGAAGCCCCACCCAGAGATATACCTAATAGCCCTAAGGGAACTGGGCCTAAAGCCGGAGGAAGCCATGTTTGTGGGCGATGTACTTGAAATAGACATAGTAGGAGCCTTAAAGCTAGGCATGATATGCGTACTCATGAGAACACCAGAACCATACATGCGGGAAAAGAAACTCCCAAGAGAAGAACCAGCCGACCCTCACTTTGTGATCGACGAACTGAAAGAAGTGGTCACCATAATCAAAAAGATCAATAAGTTATAGAGAAATAGCTAGGATAGCCCCCTAATCCTCGCATAGATCCTCCTCCAAAGAGGTATCTTCTCTATTTCCTCCACCGATATCCTGATCTTTGGTGGGGTCAGAGTTCTGGTCTCAACCAAATAGTAACCAGAAATAAATGCTACAAAATACATGAATAGTATCATTGAGAGCATTATTACCCCAATGATAAGACCAAATGTCCACATACTTAGCCCCAGTTTCTCGGATGCTGATGCTAAGTACTCCGAGAATAGCGTAGCCATGAGTGTTGAAGAACCAATAATGCTGACGATCGTAGAGCTCACCTTTATCCACTTAGACCACCCCGTGAAGAATCCTGTGAAGAATCCTGTGGCTAGGATTATTACCAACCCAAATAGTACTGCTATGTCCCTATTCAGGAAGTGGTATATCCAGTCGAACCATAGGACCAATATCGTAAGTAGGAAGAGAGATATGAGACCTACGACCGACCCTAAGATTGCCGCGGAGGGCTCTGCCTTTTCAGCCCATTTTATCTTTCTTATTTTTGACCTAAGAATCTCGCTTGTCTTGAAGTCCAGTTCATTATATATGTCCGTAACACTCTCCGATATTTCCTCTGTCTTCCTCCCCACAGTAAGGTTTATTAGTTCTTGGATCCTGTCCTTATTCTTCATGATTATGCTCTTAATAACCCTCCTGACAGCGATTGGTGAGTCTTCCAAGTCGGCTATCGCAAGTATGTTTAGCTCATGGTTCTCTATCAAACCGGGGATCCTAAAAACAAGGACCTGTATTCCTATCCCCTCAAGTCTCTGTGGTTCGAACGGGATCCCAAGCATCAGGATCTTTATCTTATCAAAAAACACGTTGAGTTCATTCGCTAGGAAAATCCTATCATGTATGGGGGACCTCCGCTCCTCCCTAGCCTTAGCAAGCAGACCATCTATAGACCTCCTAAGCTCCAAAGGGGCCTCCTGAGCCTTGTAGAAGAGATATACAGGTTTGAGCTCAGAACTATCAGCAGGCCTTATTGATACCTCAAAAAGATATATCATCACTACCACCATGTAAACAAACAACAACCCAAAATATGATATAAATTTTAGTCCATTTTGTTGAGGAGGTGCCTGTATGGGATCCATGGATGATTTTTTTGATCTAGAAAGTGCTGGGGAGCATATATATATAGGCTTGGAGTACTGTGGGTTGTTGCCAATATCCTTTGGCTTCTGTCCTTGGTTGTCATTATTGCTTTACCCTTCGCATTGATTGACATATTGCTAGGGACATCTGTGATTCCGATTTTTATGGTGATGTCGCTTATTGGAATAAGTATCGCTGATGGCATAATAATGCTTATGATATTGTTTAACACTATCGAATTGAGACGATATACTGATGATTCCCGATTTCATACTGGGCCTTTACTCTGCGTAATTTCCACGGTCGTCATAATAATAATGGTACCTGTTTTTCTCGTATGGTTGATATATGGCTCTAAGGCTCACCTACTCGGGCTATTCCTACTTATGAGCATGACTGGGATTCTCGGAGTGGTGGGGCTTATAGGGTTAATATTGTTGGTTATAGCACTCTATGAGTTGGGTCAAGACAATGACATATCGATGCTTTCCATTGGTGCGATATTACTGATAATACTCCCCATCATAGCTGGCTTCTTCATAGGTTTTGGACTTAGGGAACTAGGAGATAGACTCAGGATCTGTATGGACTATACATCCATAAAAGAACTGAAGGAGGAGTTCTCATCGGTTAGGTCCCCGGTAGACATAAAATTCCTAGCGAAATCTAGGGGTCTCGCACCACTCGCACTAAGGATGATATTGACCAACCTAATAACCAATAGAGAAATCTCTGGATACATCAAAAAGTACACATACTATCCACTATAGGTCAGGATATCAGACATGAATTGGACACAATGGATTTATAAGGACATAATTAATCTATTTTTGTGGTAATGTTTTGGTATACTGTGTAATATGGGTGTGTGTGCTGTGGTCAGCGAAACCGTAACACTATCGGCGATACTTCCAAGAGGTAGGATTGGGGACATACTCTCCAATATTTCTGTTGGAGATTTCGTGAAACTGTTGCTTGAGAGGGAGCGGTATGATGTTTTCCATAGGTTTCTGGATGAACTATTAGATTCTGGTAGGATTGATAGAGAAACATATGCTAGGGTCTCATCAATGGTTGTGGATCTCATGTGGAAAAAAGACGACAAAATAAGGAAACAAACAATAGGTAGAATTCTTGAAGAGTTATCTTCAGGGATCAGGCTGGTGAACCAGAGGGAATTCACTGCTAGGGAGGCTCTCATTGAGGAGCGGTATGATGTTTTCCATAGGTTTCTGGATGAACTATTAGATTCTGGTAGGATTGATAGAGAAACATATGCTAGGGTCTCATCAATGGTTGTGGATCTCATGTGGACCAATGACGAGGACAAAAAGAGTGAACTGATAGATAGAATAGTAATGCTCATTTCCCAATAAGATGTGTTTATATGGGAGTATTAGAGGGAATAGGGGAACCACACTTTCTCCACCTGATTATTGATAAAGTATTGAGTGGATACAAAATCATACCACATGGAGTTATACTAAAGGTTGATCTGGCAGTGGCAGAGAATATAGTTTTTGTAGAAGTAGAGGATACGGTATTTGAGATATACTCTGGGACACATCAGATAATGTAGCTAGCGATGATAGCGAGGATACACGATGTGGGCTTTCTCCTTATATCTCCATTCCCAGAAGATGTAGTAAAGGCCACAATTCCTATCTCATTCTTCTTTAGGAAAACATCTGAGATTGATCTAAGAAAGAAAGAATTATGGCTAGTAAAAGCCAGAGATAGGCTCCGTGTTTACGCACTCAAATTAAGACAAGATGATTGGTTGCCTATCAGGCCTAGATGTGAAGAGCATAGAGTCGAACTGTCTGTTGAAAACCTGAAGTACCTATGGAGAGTAATAAGTAATAGCTCCGATAAATAATAACAATAAATGTGGACTATAGAATATTCTTAGACGAATACCAGATTTTGTAAGGTAGATTGGTGAGATCAATTAGATCTGTTAAAATTGCTAAGAAACACTATTGAATAGTTCGGGTTGTTGAGAATGCTTCTTTCTTTATAATGATGATACCGCATCACTTTTCCTATGGGTGGTTTGGATGCAC
>CAZVPA010000112.1:5190-8006 GCA_964628995.1 uncultured Nitrososphaerota archaeon
TCGAAATGGCTTGTTGAGGCTCTTGAGGAGGAGAAAAAGCTTACTGGTGCTAAGTCGCTTGAGGAGGTAATAATTAATTTGTTGCGGGAGAAGAAGAGGAGATTGGCGGAAAAGTACTTCGGTATTGATAGGGGTAAGATTTCTGGTTTTGTTGAGGATGATAGACTTGATTCTCGTTTTTGATTCTTATGCTTGGATTGAGTATTTTTTGCGGAACGGATAAGGAATCTGTTCGTAAAATGATGGGTCAAGAATAAATCGAGGCTTCTGAGGATGTTGATAAGGTTCTTCATGTTGTATTTGTGTTCTCTGCAAAGTATCTCTATGATCCTCCCTCCGAATTCCCCAGACTCTCCTATTCTCCTAGGTATTTATATGCTTTGGGTCTAGATGTTGTGTCGTATATCTTTTGGTTTTCTCTGGCACTTCTCTCCAGCCTAGTGGCCTGCCTTTTCCTCCACTCGATGTTATTAGTTGGAACCCATAAAAGCCCTACAGAACTGATTTTGATTAGACTGTAGGGTATAGCCTCTTTATATTTGGAATTTTTTATAAAGCAAAACGGTGCCTAGAAAAACTCCTCCTAGGCACCAAAAAGATAGGTGAGCAAAAACGGCTCGCTGGCAAGCACTTTCCAGTTTATTAATCATTGCTTTATTCGCTTGCTTAACTGCAGTTATTACACATAGTCCCTCCCAAACAAACAGTGAAAAACATGTATGCAAAGCTGTTTATTCAATGCATCAATCTAAAAGCTCCGTAATTATGCAAAGCCTATCTGCAGGAACAAACAGTAGAGTAAACGTAAAAACTGATAGTACTAACATAACACTATTATGGAGGTTTACAGCCGGAGATCGCATAGGAGGCCATCCAGCGATCGGAGATATAGATAATGATGGGATTTATGAAGTACTTGTAGGAAGTGCTGATACAAAACTATATTGCCTATTCGCAAACAACGGGTCAGAGAAATGGAACTTTTCAACTGGTGGCTGGGTTGAGCCTCAAGTATGTATAGGAGATGTAGATAGTGATGGGGACACAGAAGCTATATTTGGGAGCGACGATGAATACATATACTGTGTAAATAGTAGTGGTGGGCTAGAATGGAAAACATTTATTGGTCAGCCACCAAGAGGTGCAAGCATGTTTGATGTAAATAATGATGGAATAACCGAGATTTTCATCGGGGGGCAGGGAGGCATAAGATATTGCCTATCCGGGTTAAACGGCTCAATCTTGTGGAGTCTTGATATAGGCTCCGAGACTTGGTCGCCCCCAGGAATTGGGGATGTTAGCAAAGATGGAAGAATCGAAATTGTATTTGGCGATCACAGTGGAAGGATATATTGCCTAAATGCCATGGATGGCACAATAGTATGGACTTATAGTACTGGCAGGAGAGTATATAGTGGCCCCGCAGTAGGCGACTTTAATCGTGATGGAAAAATAGAGGTCGTGTTTGGAAGCCAAGATGGATATGTCTATTGCTTAAGTGGTGAAAATGGTTCGCTAGTTTGGAGACATAGCTGCTTTTACCCCATAGACTCAGACCCAGCAATATGTGATGCTGATGGTGATGGAAACTTTGAGGTTATTATCGGTGATAATGATGGCTATGTTTATTGCTTAAATATTGAGGATGGGTCCGCCGTATGGGAGGGGAGGATAACGACCTCTGTTGTCAAGCAGCCAGGTATAGGGGATCTAGATGGAGACAATAGACTCGAAATTATCATAATTAGTACAGATGGTAATGCTTATTGTCTTAATAGTGAAGATGGAGAGTTATTGTGGAGTTTCCATACCAACGACAAAATTCATCCATCTCCAATTATATGGGATGTGGATTCTGATGGCTCATTAGAGGTACTAATTGGAAGTTTTGATGGCAATCTTTACTGCATTAAACCCGCAAATTCGGGGTCTAGGATATATTGGCAAGCACACGGTGGCGACATATATTACTTCAGGACAAAGAATATAAACTTGATTGATTCTGACCGAGATATGTTGTCCGATTTTTCTGAAGATATATATGGCACCGACCCAGTGGACAATGATACCGATAATGACGGCTTGCCCGACGGTTGGGAAATCTTCTGGAAATTTGATCCCTTGAATTCTTCTGACGCAAGTGGGGATCTTGATGGTGATGGCTTAACTAATCTAGAAGAATATGAACTTGGTACTGACCCATGGAATGCTGATTCGGATTCTGATGGTATGCCTGACGGTTGGGAGGTGCAATATAACCTTGACCCGACGAACTCTTCGGATGCCAACTTGGACGCTGATAATGATGGATTATCTAACATTGACGAATATGAACATAACACCAATCCACTAAATAGTGACTCTGATGGTGATGGTTTGCCTGATGGTTGGGAAGTGCAATATGGTTTGGACCCATTAAACCCTTCTGATGCTGAGCTCGATTTTGATGGTGATGGACTGTCTAATTTAGAGGAGTATAGGTATGGTACTGATCTAACTGCTACTGACTCCGACCATGATGGCTTTAGTGATGGGCTTGAGGTCTCCTTGGGGACGAATCCAGCTCTCTTCATTGATAATCCCCTAACCACCAGAATAATCCCCCTAGTAATAGTTCTGGTAATCATTGTTAAGATTGTTCTGATCTTGAGGTGGAGGAGCCTTATGGGTTTTGTCAGAAAATGGGCTGGAAAGCGTTATGAGTTATAGGTGATGATTATGTATTATGTTGTTGTCAAGTCTTTGAGTGAGCTTCTTGGTGAGGAGGGTATTCTTCGCCTTCCCTCCTATTTGCCGGAGGCCTATGTTTTTGATGA
>CAZVPA010000113.1:0-7961 GCA_964628995.1 uncultured Nitrososphaerota archaeon
ATTGTCCCGTCCTGCGGATATGTTATGTTTCCGGAACCGCCCAGCGAGTAATCCGTGGACTGCTTCCTCACTACCTCTTTTGTGTGTCCTTTCCTTCTCCTGTGTGTCTCATCCCACACTCCTGCCTTCGCCACATATATTTCTCGATCACTATTGATGGGGTCCTCCATGATCCCCATATCTGTGTTGGTGTAGTGGGTTAGGGGGGCTAGTGATGCTGTTATGATGATAATAATTATTGCTAGTGTTTTCATTATGGTCACCACATATTCATATGTAAGAACAAAAATATGGAGGAATATATACATGGGTATGTGTTGTTCCTGTGTCCTAAGAACTACGAATATTGCACATCAGCCCACACACACGGCAGGCTTTCACCACACAATATATACAAGCAACCACAGAACACACCCCGCAACACAAAAAGAAAAACAACAGAAGGCAAAACAAGGCCAAAAAAGCAAAACCCAACCAGAAAACAGACAAAAAAGAAAAAACCTAACCCGCCTGCTCCTCAGCGAAAAGCCAACAATAAACCCAACGACCACGCTCGACCTGGACCATGGGAGGCTCCTTCTTACGGCAAATATCCATGGCCCAAGGACAGCGAGGCCAAAAGCGGCATCCGGGCGGTAGGTAGATGGGAGATGGGATCTCTCCTTTAAGAATTATACGTTCACGTTTAACGGTTGGGTCTGGGACGGGTGTAGCGCTTATCAACGCTTTGCTGTATGGGTTTAGTGGTTCGAGTAGTACTCTGTTTGCTGGGCCCATTTCGAAGATCTTTCCAAGGTACATAACGGCGATTCTGTCCGCTATGTATCCCGCGGTTGCTAGGTCGTGTGTTATGTATAGTATTGTTACGTCTCTTTTTCTTCGTGCTCTCTCCAAGATTCCAAGTATTGATGCCCTCATGCTGACATCAACCATGCTTACGGGCTCATCACTGACGATGAATGTGGGGTCTACAACTAATGCCTTTGCTATGACTACTCGTTGTCTCTGGCCTCCAGAAAGCTCCACAGGGTGCTTATGGAGGAATTCTTCTACTGGGACTAGGTTTACTACTTGCATTATTTCTATGATTTTTTCTAGGCGTTCTTCGGGGTCTAGGTCTGTTAGGAATAGGAGTGGTTCTTCTAGTATTTCTTTGATTGTCATTTTTGGGTTTAGTGCTCCGTATGGGTCTTGGTATATTATTTGTAGTTCTTTTCTGAATTGTCTTACTTCTTCTTCTGTCATTGGTGCTAGGTTCCATTGGCCTTTGTATATTATTCTTCCGCTTGTTGGTGTTTCTAGGCGTATTAGTAGTCTTCCTGTTGTTGTTTTTCCTGATCCGCTTTCTCCTACTAGTGCGAATATTTCTTTTTTGTAGATGTTGAATGTTATTCCGTCTACTGCTCTGACGTATAGTTTTTCTCTTCTTCTGATTATGTCGATTAGTGATCTTTTTACTGGGAACCATTTGACTAGGTTTTCTACTTGGAATATTGGTTGTGACATTATGCCTCCCCCTTGTTTTTTGTGTAAATATTTTTTATAAGGTTTATGGTCTTTGGGAGACCGTCCACTGACTGGATTTAATACTTAAGGTTGATAGAATCTAGCTAGGAAAATCTGGCTTAAAGACAGGTCAACTTGTTCCAGTGGACGATCTTAGTCTTTGGGTTTGTGTGGTGGGTGTGGGGTTGTGGTTCTTGGGATATAGTTGCATTTGGTTAGTGTATAGACCGAATCAAGTTGTCCATATAGACTATTTTCGCTCTTTGTTTCAAGACACAAATCTATGGTCGTTATATTGAGTTTCTTCCCCATATAAACCCTAAGCACATTTAGGACCAACAAAAAGTGAACACATGGTCAATTATCATTGTAGCAGCAAATATTATCATAGACAAGGAAGCACAAAAATGGTGAACATTGAGTACTTGAGAGGAAGAAATTCCAAGACAAGGACTACTTACCGTGGTCTATATAGTATTCAAGGTGACCTGGAGTCGTGGGAGGTGATTTCTCCGATAAGGTATGTGATGGAGGTAATCTTTGACTCTGGGCTTGACGAGGTCTTCAAGCCGGCAAAGATGGTGAGGAGAGAATATCTATACAGGCCAGTCCGTGACGCCTGGAATAGGACTCTAAATACATTCGTGGTTCCTCATATCACTCCAGAGAGAAACCTAGTTCTGGATTACGTCCTTGAGTACAGGTATATTTGTGGTCGTGTATCTTTCAATTATAGTGATCCAGTTGCCTGTGGGAAGCACGATTTCTCTACGCATCCCCTACTAACGAGTATTTCTTTGTTGAGGTTGGTGCCCAACTCGAACCCAAGCACTATATCAGGGACTTCTATGTTGGGGAGGCTGGTGGGTATTACTATGTGAGTATCCTTTGGGAAGTACGCTCGTGGGATGTGTATGCAAAGCATTAGATGTTTTATCCCACGACTGATAATATGGATTGGATTGCTGGTGTTGCGAGGTTTGATAAGGACCTCAGGTTTTCTGATTTTTTGTTTAGGGATGACATTAAGGAGTCCCTTGGGGAGGTTTTTTCTTTTGATGGGGAGAGGTTTAATTGTTCTGTCAATCTCAATGTTGGTACTGGTCTGGTGAGGGATGAGTTAATATTGTTTGTTGAGGTTAGGCCGTGGACTGATTGGGGGAGGGGCCTGTTGGCTCATCCTATATTGTTCGTTCTGACTGGAGGAGTTGTGTTAGGCTTGTGGCTGAGTATAAGCCCGATGCCTCTAAATATGCTGTTGATTATCCCATCATCATTGGGTATTGGGCTCTATGGGTTCCATAGGTCTTATATCTTATCTTTGCTTCTCCGTCTAGTGTCTAGTAGTTGTGTGGATTGCCAGATAAAATTTTTGGTCTTGTAGAGGTACTCGATGTATTACAGGCTCAAAAAACGCGAGCATTAGACAGAACTATAGTTCTATTTTAGTCCCCAGCCTCGCCTCTAGAAGCCTAATTATTCTAGAGGTGATCTCCGATATCGTCAAATATGCGACCCACCTCATATGTGCTAGATCAATGGATCTGGCTTTAGATTCTATGTACTCCATGGCATTACTTATTGCTCCCTCCACCGTTTTCCTGAGAAAGTATATAGATGACAACATTATGGTAATGAATAACATGACGAGAGCTATGGTGAGGATGGGGTATTTATAGTAGGTGATCTCGTGGGCAATCCACAATATCATGAAATTGACTACCTGTATGAAAGCGAACGCTATGAGGCCTGGTATTGCTTTCAAAGTTCTTTCAATCCTCTTCTTATCCTCCAGTGACATCAATCCAGCCCCAGTACATTCCTCTAGTCTAGAGAGCAGCCTCATTATTTCCCTGTCATAATTTGCCAGTTGATGCAATATTGGTTTGAACCTATCAATTCGAACGTAAAGAAATTCTAGTAAACTCTGGGTAACATAGGGCTCGAGGGGTACATATATTCGCTGAGCCTCCTCAATGAATCTAGAGACACTATCTAATGTTACTCTAGGAAACACCTCTACACGTTTGAGCTCCCGCAATGGGGGGAACAAATACAGATACGAGAGAACCCCTGCGGCTATTCCAGTAATTCCTAAATATACTAGATAATCGATAAAATCGATCTGATATGCGTATTCGAGTATACTTATAATAATTTGAGCAGCAAATAATGGTATGAACACCAGTAATGTTATGCGTACTAACGAACCCCAGTATAGCTCCGATGTATCAATCGATAGGCTTTCCTCTGACTTCTTAAACGATTTCCTTTCCTCATAGACCAAAAACACTAAAAGAAGGAGAATAAGGAACCAAGCAATTGCGAAAAGATGACACATACTATATAGTGTTCTCCTATCAAAGAGGAACCTCATGTACTTGGGTTTTATGGCCCAAGCAAGATGCAACATATATAGGTAGAGGGGGATGGGACAACAATTATGATTATGGTGCATATTTTTAGCCTAAATATGAGCTTATTGAGCAACCAGCGGGTTCTAGAAAGAAGTTCCGGATCGACCTTCACAATAAAATTACCCGAGCCCCTATAGAATCGCCTCATCCAAAACTCCACGGAAACCATTGGATAGTGGAGGCAAGCTCTAATATGCCGCTACAGCAATCATATATCATTAATCTTGATAAAAAAATGATATAAATTAATTCTTAAGAAAAAATAGTATTAGGTGCTTTTAGCTCGTAGGAGTATTATCACGACGATGATTAGTACAGCGACAACACCAATTATTATGTAGGTTAGTGTTGTCGTTGGAACCTTAGGCATGCCTGTCTGTGTTGTTTTTGGGCCTGTTTTTGTAGTGGTTGTTGTTGGGATATCCGCGGGGTCCAATGGATTACTTCCTTGCTCAACCTCCACTCCATCGCTATAGCCATCACCATCTGTATCGGGATTATTGGGGTCTGTTCCCAATTCTAATTCCTCATGATTTCCTAAACCATCTCCGTCATTATCATTGTCAAAGCAGGCTATAAAGGCACTATAATTCGCTTCTTCAATAAATCCTGCAATGTAGATTAGGCCATCATGAACCACGATGGCTTCTCCCTCATCATATCCAGCCTTACCGCAGGTTGTGTTCCATATAACATTACCATCTAAGTCGCATCGAGTTACATAGATGTCTTCATCTCCAGAGCCATAGCTGTATGTGCCACCCACAATGTAGATGTCCCCATTATAGATGTCTATATCAAAACCATAGTCAAAGGATATTCCTCCAAAGGTCTTGTTCCACAGGACTTTACCATCCGTGTCCAGTTTGAGGATGAGTACATCGTAGGCAGTAACATAGGAAGTTATGTCTCCAGTAACATATAGGTAACCGTCATAATATTCTACCCCGCCACCATGATCGCTCGATGTCATGTTCCATCTAGTATACCAAATCAGGTTTCCTTCAGTATCATACTTGAGAATAACTATGTCAGCATTGTCTATTGTATAGTTGTATAGTGCTCCCAGAACGTATATATATCCGTCAGCAATCACGATGTCTTCACCATACTCATACTGATCAGTACCCCATGTTACATTCCAGACCAGATTTCCATCAGAATCAAACTTCAGCAGGCATATATCACTACTACCATTACCAAAACTACGTGTCTCCCCGACCACATAGATATACCCATTGTATATCGCGAGAGAATAGCCATAATCTTCCTTCACTCCGCCCCATGTTTTGTTCCAGATAACATTACCCTCCAAGTCACACTTTAGAAGGAATACATCAGATGAGTCTGCTCCATAGCTTGATGTATAGCCAGCGATATATAGGTTATCCCCATACACGCACACATCATAACCATAGTCCCCATCTATACCCCCCATCATCTTATACCATATTAGTTCACCATCAAGATTATACTTTAGCAACAGAACATCATAGAAGGTAGCATTACTCTCAGCATAGCCAACAATGTAGATATGGTCTCCATAGCCTGCAATTCCATAGCAATAACTGGGGCCAACCCCACTCCAAGTATCGCTCCACACGAGTATAACATGAGAATTAGATATAGCCGTAATTTCGGGAGTTCCCTGAAGCACAGACGTATTAACATACTCTATGGACAGCCTGACAAAAACAATCCCAAGAATCATCAACATAACGAAATTAGGTAGCCTCCCGCGTAATAATCTAGATGGAAAAAGGGCTGACCTCCTACCAAAGGAGGCACCCTCCAAGCTGTAACTAGTAGAAAATTATGGAAAATTTCACTTTAATAGGGGAGTCTAGTGTGGGGGCGGAGATGTGTGAGAATGTAAGAATGACCCTGCGTAGGGTCTCGGAGAAGGGCTTATTGGCCATATGGATAGACCCCCATAAGTCCGCGATAAAGTTTGTTGTTGGGTCTCCACTAGGGTAGGCTATAGAATTCAACAAGGTGGAGTATATTGTTTTCTCGATATACCGCATTGGTCATAGTGTTTAAAACAAGGCGACGGTGAGAGCTTTCTTCCTCATACTTGGATTGAAGGGTGATATGGGAAAAATGGTAAGGGCCTCAAGAGATTGAACGAGGAGTAGAGAGAGTCTTGAATTATGAAAGTAGTGAGAAAGCATTGGAGATATTAGATCCCCTACACGCGATAAGGATAACACTCGAGGAAATTAGAAAGAAACAACGAACGATCTCACAAAAATATAGTAAAAATATCCGTAGCCGATATCGCGTGGATCCGTATATGCCCCTAAGGGACGGAAGTATACGAAAAAACATCTATCATGAGGAGGCCCAAGGATTGAGTACTAATGATGCTAGTCTAGTACAGTATACCTATTAGGAGCCCACATATTTTTATGCTAGAATATGCCCTAGAAGCACTAGTGATATATCGATCTGTATATTCTACCACACGTGGAGAAGACTAGACTATGTTAAGTGTCGAAAAAAGAGAAAAAGAAACATAAAAAATGAGATTGAGAGTTTACTCTTCTTTTGCTGGTACGACTGCTCGAGCCCTCTTAGCCATGAGGAAGATTATTGCGAATGCTATTACTGCTGGGACGATCGACATGCCAAGCATCATTGCTGGGGATATGTATGCTACGGATGAGTATATTGTCTCCACGCTTATTGCTGTTGTCGTTGTTGTTGTCGTTGCTGTGGCTGTCCTTGGTGTCTCTCCTACGCCAACAATAAGTGGGTCTGCCCAGATAACATATCCGTATATCTCCTCTGGGTCGACCTCGTCGGCATATGCTGTGTATTCTGGGCCTGTCATGCTACCCCAATATACATAGTACGCCTCAATGTAGTACTGAGGCTCTGGGCCAGTATTATATATACCATGGAGAGCATTGCGGTAGATGTTTGAGTACTTTATGTCTCCGACAGTCTTTGTGGCGTAGATACCATATCCATTCTGGGTTATTGTTACATTCCTCATTGTGAATATGCTCTCCAATGCGTGTACTCCATAATCGGTGTTGTTGGCTATTGTGCTCTCATAGACTCCTAATGTTGAGCTCTCTATCTTGATACCGGTGGAGCTATGCTGGATGTTTGTCCTCATTACCACGACGTCTGATCCTACTGCGTGTACAGCCTCGAAGTCTATGTCTGTTATTGTCAGTCTATCAATTGTTAGGTCTGAGCCAGCGATTACCTTTATTCCATAGGTGTCGCTGGTTATTGTGGAGTCCTCAATTGTTATTGTGGAGGCTGTGCCCTGTATTGCTGATCCCGAATTAACTATTTCAATGTCGCTTATTGTTAGTATGCTATTGTCCTCAGCTACTATGCCGACCGATGATGAGTTTATGAGGACACCATCTATTGATGCCTCGCTACCCACCATATAGATGGCCTTCTCGCCGCCCTCGATGTAGCCACCGCTTATCGTTATCTTGTCGCTGGAGTAAGCATAGATACTATACCTGACCCAGCGTATGTCAGCATTATCAACTGTAATGTCGGATGAGAAGGCTATTTCGATACCTACGTCGGCTTCGGAGGGTGATGGACCGCTCACTGTTATTCTTCCACAGTCAACTAGTATTAGTTCTCCGAATGTGGTATCGATGGTTATGCCGGATTCTCCTACATAGTACAGGATGGGTTTGCCATTTATTGTGTTTCCTTCTATTGTGTGTGAATTGAAGTGTGTTATGTTTTCTCCGGTTATCAGTATTCCAGACTTGTCAAACACGTTGTTCTTTACTGTTATGTTTACTGAGGAACCAATGGCCATTCCCCATAGTGATGTGTCACCCAGATAGTTGTTCTCTACAATGGCATCATATGAGTCGAATATCTCTATGTTTGTCTCTCTAGTATTGGTGAATGTGTTCTTGGATATATTAGCGGTTGAGAAACCTAGGTGTACAGCGACAGTATTGTTGAGGAATTCCGAATTCATGATGTTAGCAGAACAGTTCCAGAACAGATTAATACCCGTTGAGAAACCAATGAATGAGCTATAGT
>CAZVPA010000114.1:0-7955 GCA_964628995.1 uncultured Nitrososphaerota archaeon
GGGGATCATTACCGTGCCTATGAGGCCTATTACATGGATGCCCTTGAGGATCTCGGCTATAGGAGAAACTTTGACTATGTATTCTGGAGCATTCAGGAGGATAATGTTCCTCCACAGGACTTTATAAATCGTGCATTAATAGTATTGTGGTTGTGTGGGACGAGCTATCCATATTCCTCTGAACAGTCCTTATTGTCTACGTATCTCTCCAATGTTGGGGCCCTATTTATCTCTGGCCAAGATATAGGTCTCTACCTTGGTAATACTGCTTGGTATAGGACTTGGCTTAGAGCGATATATGAGAGGGACGATACTAATATTAATAATGTTACTGGGGTCTCCGGAACGATGTTCGAGACAGCTTTCTATAATCTGTCTGGTAGTGACAGCGCTAACAATAATTACTGGCCAGATGAGATTGATAGGTATAATGGCTCATTCCTCATAATGTATTATGGTAGGGACCCTAATACTGGTGCAGCGATAGCATACGATAATGAATATAGACTTATATACTTCGCGTTTCCATTCGAGGCGATAAATGGTAGCAATAATAGAATGGACGCAATGATGAGAATCCTAGAATGGTTTAAGAGGCCCATAGGTGTGATAAAGTCTCCAGCAAATGGCACAATAACAAACACTGACACATTAAATGTTACTATTGTGGCTAAGGCCTTCTATGGCGTAGATACTGTCAGGCTCTACATTAATGATTCTCCCATAATTCTTGAAGATACAGACACAAGGACCTTTGAGCAGTCTTATCTTGTTGATATATCTTCGTATCCAGAGTATACGGTACTAAACATAACATTGTTGGTTAGTAGTAATGATGGCTCTAAAGATTCCTACATAATATTTGTTACCAGAGACAAAGTTGCTCCAGATATCAGTATAGTTAGGCCGGCAAACAATACGTATATCAACAAGACAGACATTACTGTTGAGTGGGTAGGGAGCGACAATGTCGGAATAGATCACTATGAGATAAGGCTGGATTCTGGCCCATGGATAAATGTTGATAAGGCTACAAGATACACCTTCTATAGCCTAGAAGAAGGCGTACACATGGTTTATGTAAAAGTATATGATCTCGCCACTAATATCAACATGACGAGCATCCGTATTGTGGTTGATGTAACACCCCCAGTATTCATTAGTATCGATCCCACAAATGGCACTTATGTTCAGTCGAAGGTGACGTTTGTGTGGAACTTTACTGACAGTTTTGAGATAGATTACTACAAAATACGTATTGATGATGGAGAATGGATAATTCTTACAAGTACTAGATATACATTTGAGTATCTAACTGAAGGGACACATACAATCGACATTATTTGTTATGATAGGGCTGGGAACTCTAAGGCTGTGAAAGTAGACATAATCGTGGATACTACAGATCCATCAATAGTGATAGCGAGTCCTGAAGGTGGCTCGTATATAAATAGCTCTACCATTGTGGTTGTTTGGAATATGAATGACAATTTTGGTATCGATCATTGCGAGCTGAGGATAGATGGTGATGACTGGATAAATATAGGTGTGGTGAACAACTATACTATTACTGGGCTCTCTGAGGGATCCCACATAGTGGAGGTAAGAGTATATGATCTGGCAGGAAACTATGATGATGACATAATTATGGTGACAATAGATCTAACAGCCCCCACTTTCACGGCTGTTTATCCAGCAGAGGAATTCTACATCAACGTCACGGAGACAGATATCTCATGGGAGACAATAGATAACTATGGTGTAGAAGAATACCTAATTAGGATAAATAACGGAGATTGGATAAGTATTGGTACATATAGTAGCTATCATGTAAGTGATCTCAAGGAGGGAATAAATACAGTAGATATAAAAGCTGTTGACAAGGCTGGAAACATTCAAACAACGAGAGTAATCATCATTGTGGATACTGTAGCCCCAGAGATCCATGTTTATGCGCCATTCAACAATAGTTATGTGGATGACGATATATTGACGCTGAGTTGGAACGCTACAGACAATGGAGGAATAGATCATGTAGAGATAAGGATCGATAATGGCTCGTGGATCAACCTTGGAGTGTCCTATAGCTATATGCTTGCAAATCTTAGCGAGTCAATGCATATGGTAATAGTGAAGGTCTACGATCTGGCCAACAATACTGCTAAGTCTAGAGTCATATTCACTGTAGACTGTACAGCACCAACAATAAGTATTATCTCTCCCGAGAGTGGAAGTTATCTCAATAACAACAATTTAACAATAGTATGGAGTGCATCTGACAAGTTTGGGATTGTGAGATATGCACTGGATATTGATGGTAGCACGCAGATAACGATTGATGAAACAAACTACTCTATTACTCTTGGAGATGGTATGCACATAATAAGCATTACGGCATACGACCTTGCTGGTAATAGTGCAGAAGCAACACTAATGATATACATTGATACTGTTTCCCCTATAATCAACATTATAAAGCCTGAAAACGATGAATACCTAGCAACAGCCAATATAGAGGTCGTATGGCAAGCAACAGATAATTTTGGTATAGATAAGTACAAGATAAGGATAGATGATGAATCATGGATCGAGCTTGAAGAGACATCTTATGTATTCTCAGGTCTGACAGATGGCCAACATACCGTCTATGTTATGATATATGACTTGGCTGGCAACGCAGAGGAGGCCAGCGTTACCTTCATTGTGGATACTCAGAAGCCAGTGATAGAGATATTGGAACCAGAAAATGATTCCGAAATTGAAGAGGGGCTAATACAAATATTATGGAATGTATCTGACAACATAGCGTTGGATCATATTGAGGTATCCATAGACAATAAGTCTTGGCAGAATATAGGGCTGGCTACAAGTATAAATGTAGAATTTGAACCCGGCGACCACACCATAATCGTAAGAGCAATAGACTGTGCCGGCAACATGGCCCAAAGCTCAATAAGTATTAGTGTTATTCCAAAACAGGTCAAGAAACCTTTTGTAGAAAAACTAGCCCTAGGCATAGCCCTAGCAACCGTCGCAACAATAGGTATGGGAGTATTTGCATTTTGGTGGAGGAAAAAGCACACAAAACGCATGGGAGAAATGGAAGAAATTGAGGCTACAGCACCCACGAAAGAATCAGAGACACTCTAAATTTCTATCTCTTTTTATCGTATCCATAGAGAAGTAGACGAAGATGACACTAGATAGATCGTCTAGCATCACTTGCAAAACTGTGACATTACCAAGAGTTGTAGAAAGTGATCCAGGAAACACTAATTGGCGTAGGAGTGCTAGTAAATCAATTTAGTCTAGGTGCTACTCATCGGAGCAAATGTCTCTCCTGCTGTGGGATACATTCTCACAAAGCTTTTGGAGAAGGCCTTATATATACTACTTATCGTGGGTTTTGTAATACTTATCCTACTCTTCACCTCCAAGTATGTGATATTGCCGAGGGAGACTGTCTGGGAGGTTGGATTTGTCTATTTTGGGGTCTTCCTTCATGTGTACTTGGTCAAATGCTCGCTCGACATAATTCTTGGATATGAGGAGAACCAGAATATTCTCGCAATGTATATTTGGAGTATTGAAATATTCGTACTTTTTTTGGTCGTATTCTACATTCTACTCCTAGCTAGGCTAGGATATGCATGGATACTGCTGAGATTTGGAGCAATAATTTTCCTCCTAATAATGGGAATGTTTGCCTACATGATCTACCAGTTTCTATATGGAAGAAAAGTCGTGAAGCTCTCCTATCTACGTAGGCCACTTCTAATCAACTTTTTAGTTGTCGAGTTAATATTCTTAGCATGCCTTTTGATATTCATCGGTTTCTCAAGATCTGTCCTAGAGCCTATAATCGACTTAGTAATTTCTCTGATGTTCCTCTTGGAATACATAGTGGTGAAAAAATCGGACACCAAAAAATGATGCTCCATTATAGTGATATTCATCTCGGTAGCATAGCATTTGGGTTAGATAAGGTCTCTGTAGCGATTGTTGGGATGACGAGAAACTCAAAAAAAAAGGCAAACAATTAGGGGCAATCTATATCTCTAATTATGATATACTCTGAGTTTCGATATCTATAATCATATCAATGGTTCCACCACTATAGTGGGTCTAGTAAGCATACTCATGAAATATTCTTCTTCCTCGTCTTTTTCTTTAGTTCCTCACGCAACTCGGTAAGCGTTCTCTTTATATCACCAATACTACCCAAGAGATCCTTGAGCACAACGACAGCCTCTTCGGCTCTTTCTCTGGCTTCCTTGGCTTCTTTGGCGGCCTCTTCGGCTCTTTCTCTGGCTTCCTTGGCTTCTTTGGCGGCCTCTTCGGCTTTCTCCCTAGCCATTAGGGCTTGTTTTGCTCTCCATAGTGCGAGTGCTGATGTTACCTCTATTATATGGTATCCTGTATATCCTTCCTCTATCATTTTTTCCTCTATTTTCCCTACCAATATCTGGTCTAGTTCCCCTACTGTTAGTGCTCTCGCTATATGTCCTGGTATATAGAATATTACTGTCCTTACTTTCTCATTTCCGTTTCTGTCTGTGAATTCTATGAATGCTGTTATTATCCCCTCTTCCCATGGTTTTATTGCTTCCTTTAGTTTTCTTATTGTTGTTTTTAGGTCCCCAGATACGCATGTCTTCTGGTTTATCTTATGTACAAGTATACCATCCCGATACAGCTCTATGTCGGCCGACTCCCGGGGCTGGGGGCCAGGATATATAACAATATTATCGAATTCTAGGCCCAGTTGTTCCTTCGCTTTAGGTAGTATCTCTTTCAGCATCATCGTTGTGAATCTCGCTATATCTATTGGATGCTCCACAACAGCAATCCTTACAAGTTCCTCGACCCTCTTCTGTATCAGTACTACCCCCGTCAACAGCACACACCAATAATATAAGTATCAATAGACAAATAAAAGGACATCCATACGGAGGATCCCACAGAGATCTATATAGCCATAGCCAATAAGGAGACCAAGGTTTAGGAACAGAAGAGACAAAACTTTGGTAGTGGGCTATTCTGATTGATTCATTATATTGTGGATACTACTCTTTGAGGAGATCTTCGAATCTGCCCTTTGGTTTGAAGACTGTTGTTCTTACCCTATCTGGCGGGTCGTCTCTGAATCGCCATAATCCTTCTCCAGGAGCAAGTATCTGGACACCTAATCTATCCGTTAGCTCGTCGCTTATCAATGAGTATGGTTTTCCCATACGATAAAGCATATAAGCTTCAGCGGTACTACCCATTTTGTCGTCAGTCAATACCTGTACCTCGCATTTCCCGAGATAATCATACTCAGCCTTTACATAGCCAGCTAAGGATAGCCTTATTCTTCTAATGGTTTTTGGTCTGCCGAGTTTCTCATATACATTATCGGATATAAGTATTACCGGCCCACCGACCGAGAAACCAGTGTTTATTTTCGCCAAATCATCCACTGTCCTGCTGCCTCTTCCTATCCTTACCACTAGGAAAATCGGCAATTATTTCACCTATCTCAAAGAATATATCATTAATTATTCTCCGCACCAAGGACTCCGCTATCCGCCTGACCTCCGACACGCAAGCCACCCAAAGAAAGAGTATGATCGACAAGAATTTTTAAAATTAACGCTTTGTAGGGCCGCCCCCATAATACCTACTACCTTAAGATAACTCTCAATTCCAGTCTAACTCTATGTCATCCTATCCTAGTGTACCCATCAGCATGTACTTTGGAACATCGGCCACGGAACTATCGCATCCAACCACCCACATGCCCCCTCGGCCCCTAGAATACTGGATAGGCGCGGAGCTCGACACCCACAAACCAACATTAGGTGTCTCTTAAACAAAATCTAGAGCCTCCAGGAAAGCAGTCCAGAACCTCCTAGGTAATACCAAGAACAACCATGACCAACTATATCGTTTCTGGTTGATAGAAATTTCAAAAAATAACGACTCAAACTAAAAAATATTCAAAGAACCAGTAGTCCTTTAAAAAGGAATAAGATTATATATGTATAGCAATCCTGGTGTATGGGTGTCGGTATGAGAGCGTCCCATATCATCGGGATAGCCCTATTGGGGGTCCTTCTAGCCCAAGCCATAGCATTCCCCCTAGGGAGCGTGCCAGCAAAACCAACAAACAAAAAATACACAAACCTCGCATACCAAATAATGAAAATATTCTCAACAAAAATCAGCATGGAAAACAAACCCACAGAACTAATGCCATCAGCAAGCCACTACGACTGGGAAAGATACAAAGACAAAAAATTCCAAGCACAACTAGCACTAGCAAAAGGACAAAAAGTATACCCAATAGTAGCAGGAGACAAAGTAATAGACTACGTAATAGTACCAAACTATGAAAGCATAAAACCAAAATACACAGTAGCATGGAACGTCGTAAGAGCAACAGACAAAAACAATAACAAAATCAACGATAAACTAGAGAAAACCATACAGGAGAACCCAGAGGACGAAATAAGGATAATAGTCGTACAAGCATATGATGATCCAGAACCACTAAAGAAATTCATTTCCCTAGGAGGGGAGGTTCTAAGCACATACACAACGGTACTGAAGGGATTCGCAGGAAAAATAAAAGCAAAATATGTCCCACTACTAACAGAATTCGGCTCAATAGCGATAATAGACCCAGACCCAAAAATAGAATTCTACATGTATATGGCGCCAAAAACAACAAGAGTAAGGCCACACGCATGGAACTACCTATACAACGAATATGGTTCAATAGGAGCAAGCGACATAGCAATAATGTCGTGTGACACCGGGATCGACATAACACACCCAATGCTAAGCGGCTATGCGGACGCAGCATCAAACCCCAACGTATGGAGCGACCCATCAATAAAAGTAGTGGGATGGTACGACTATGTAAATGGGCAATCAACACCATATGATGACGAAGGACATGGAAGCCACTGCATGGGAATAGCAGCAGGAAGACTATTCAACATGGACAGCGATGGTCAGGGAAGAGCAGTATTCATAGATAACTTCGGCCTAAGATACAAATTCAGTAGCGACCAAGACTTCTACATAGGTCCGTCACTATATGTATACATACCAGATCCGAATCAAACAGTATATGTAGAACTATACTTCGAAGATATAAGCGAACAGGGTACGCGTACAAATCATTACTCAGAACTGCACTCAATCTGGGTATATGCACCAAACGGAACACGAGTCCTCTATATACACAATGACAACTCAACAGAGGGAGACCTATGGGACACAGACCCTAACTCTATGGCAATACAATTTACACCATCAGATCTAGATTGGACAGGACCAGGAATATGGAGATTCAGATGGATATTCCATATGGTCTATGACATGTGGTTCACTCCAAGCGGAACAGTTGGTGCGGCGTGGTGGGGCTATGTACATGTCCCATACCCAGATCAGGACGATGGATTCGATAAGATTGGTGGAGTTGCACCAGGACCAAAGATAGTTATGCGTAAGACCCAATATGTTGATGAGGTAGATGAGTCGCTAGACTGGGCGGCAAACAACAAGGACACATACCACATAATCGTAGTGTCATTGAGCGTGGGTACGAGCTATGATAATGTCCAGACGTCATCAGTAACGGCGGTAAACAATGCTGTTTCAAACGGTCTGATTGTGGTCGCGGCGGCTGGAAACGATGGAGAAGACGGAGACAACACAATAAATGGTGCGTGGGGTCTGGCCGACGGAGCAATAACTGTCGCTGCATCCAATGTTGGTCTTGATGGCTCACTATATATAACGGACTACTCGTCTAGGGGACCAACCGCCGGTTCATTCAACAACTACAATACAACGAAGCCAGACATTGCGGCTCCTGGTGGAGTATATGAGGAGGGAACAGTAGAGTCAGTAGATACAACATACAACGACAATGCACCAATATATTTGATAGACTACACTAC
>CAZVPA010000115.1:0-7797 GCA_964628995.1 uncultured Nitrososphaerota archaeon
CAAGATACCAGACCCACTCGTGGCCAAGGTAATCCTAGAAGAATTCTAGCATAGGGCCTTGTCGAATCTGATGCCTATGGGGGCCCAGAATAGAGGACCAACCAGTAGGGATTAAATGGAATGAAGCCCACACACCAAACTTATGGGTTGAATTAAATGGAAATTGCTACAATTTATGAGCATCGATTATCATTAATGTTAGGGGTGAGTATTTTTGCCTAGGGAAGATACTCCCCTAAGAGTGTACACCAAGCGGGATCTAAAGAGGATACCTCCCCATGTATCGGATTTTTTACGGGAGGTCAGAGATGCGGAGCCAAGGGTAAGTGATTGGCTTAGTGAGGAAGAGAAGGATCTACAGGATACTCTGCGTGAGGCCGAGCAGATAGTCACTGTATTTGTCTGTGCCGAGCCGCTGGACAAGAATCTTCTGTTGGATAAGAGATACTCCAAAGTCCGGTTATCCAGAACAGCCCCAATGATCACTGTTGAGGCGCGAATGTACTGGTGGGGCCGCTATGGGGAGTTTAGAAAGATTATCGATAAGGAGTGTGAGGGGCTTAAGGGGGTTGAGTTTGATGAGTGTGTGGACAGGATAGTCAGAAGGGTCTATCCAAAGGTCAAGCAGATCGCTATGGCTAGGCTAAGGTTTCACCTCCCACTCTCATATAGGGAAAAGTCAGACCTCATTTACAAGATTAGGTGGAGGTATGAGTCACAGAGGAGGTATGATCTCCCAGAACCACTGAATAGGTGGGACAGTAGGACTAACTGGGAGCAGTTCTACTTTGCTAAAGTGGGTGAGAAATGGATCTTTGGCTGGGGCGATCCAGCATCCACTGGTGCTAGGGCAACACACTCTTTATGGTCTTCGACCATTGTGGGTATGGATATCCCCAAGAGGTGGGGTATTATACTCTGGTATGATGATAAGAACAGGCTGTGGTTTGTTGATGAGTTTGATTCACCCGTTATATGTCCCCTAGATGCTTTTGGCCATATAAAGTATGTTGGGGAAGACTTCAGGAGGTTTATCAAGAAGGCATTAGAGCGGGGTTTTTACACAGTATATTTCAGTAGCCCCCTATTTGAGGGTGAATACAGGGTCAAGCTGTATAGGGGCTATAAGTGGTGGTATGATTGGCTGGAGAGATAGAAGCAATAAAACATGCCATCCTTAGAGCTATTGAGGGGCTGGGGGAAGCGAGAAGTAAAATAGACTATAGGGAATATAATGGTAAGGGAGGACTTATAGTTGCCTTCAACTCGCACATACTGCCAGAACTATGTATAAAGCTACTTAGGATTCTCCCTGAAAAGGGCGAGTTGGATGAAGCCAGCATAGCTGACCAGATAATAGAGTACCACAAGAGATTAGGAACTGTATATCTCGAGGCGTGGCCTCGCAGGAAGCTGAAGTTCCATAAGAAACTGAGAGAATTCACCAAAGAGGAAGACCTACTCGGTGTAATATATATGGGCCTTACATTCGAGTTCGATGTCAAAGCCTATGAAATCGTGAGGAACCTAAATGATGGCTATCTAGTGTATATTACCAATAAGTGGAGGGAAACGGAGGACGTCATGGAAGCATGCATACTCGCGGCTACTATCGGGGAGAGAGTTATCCTATGTGCGATATTCTGGTACCCAGTACTAGGAATAATAAAGGCCAGAGCCATCAACTTCAACCAGAGGGCCCCCTCGGCCCACGTTGAAAGCGTGGTAAGCGAGGTTCTGGGACCTATGAAGGAAATACTCCTAGAACGCATCGAATATGAAAAACGCCCACCAGAGGAGGAATCCGAGGAATTCTTGGAGGATCCTTAGAGGGCCTTGCGGGCTGGCCAATAAGGAAAGTCTTTCCGATGGTGTGGTAAAACCCTACAGGGATCTTAGGTTTCCCGTGCTTTAATGCTGAGAGGATATCAGAGCTGAGGGAAGAGACTAGTGTTTAGGTGGTCGAATTTGTTATATTAGAATTATACTAATGGTGGAAACATAGTGGTATGGGAGTGTCTCTTCGTTATTTTGGTGATATTATGTGAAAAAATCCTGGGCTAAAAAGTCTTGTTGTAAGTCGGATAAGCCTTTTGTTAAGGTCGTCCCAGTACTTGTTGCTCAGGTTCGTCATTTAGTTAGTAAGCTTTTATTTAGATTGATGATTGTAACCATCGTCATTATTGTTGCACCTCCTCTTCTCTTTCTTTACATGTTACATCTTGCTCAAACTGTAAAGCCTAGATATATGAGACTCTTCTTTAATAGAAGATATTTGTATGGCGAGTGCTACCTATTTGCCTTATTTTGCTTCCTAGCTTTTCTTATCTTCTTGCTAGCCATTTATGACGATATCAAAATGTTTAAGAAGCGAAGAGAAATTCCATCAATTGATACATCGGAGTTATATTGGACCTCATTAGTGTGTGTAGTATTTTTAATGTTTATATTCTTGTTTGCTGTATCGATTATTATGGATATTCTTAAATACATGTATCTGATTGGTCTTATTCATTACTTGGTATACTTGAGAATTACAGCATTTTCAACAGGTCTTCCCCCATATCTATATTTATTCCCGCCACTTCGGGAACTTAAACGTGTAGAAATTTTTCCCAAATGTAAGATTAGGTGATGTTTTTGAGTTTATTGATAAAGCTCAACGCATATATGTGTCCCTAGAGCCTTACGCTACTCATAATCTTTTATAAACGAAATAACATATATTACATAGAGCGCATCCCTAACAACATCATCTATTAAATAAACCTATTTTGAGGTGCAGGACATGAATAAGAGAGCCCTGATCCTACTGGTAATAACCCTAACAATAACTGTAGTAAATCCAGTCTATTATAGTGTCGAAATGTCATATCTGAAGGAATTACTACATGAGAAATATTCTATAAAAACACATAAACATCCGTTATCACTAGAATCATCACAAAGAGAGCATAGATTCGATGAATATGGTTTATATTTCTCCAAGGGGCATATAAAAGCAATAACTAGAAGGAATGTAGCGAACTATGTTTTCAGAACGAGAGACGATACAGAACCACCAAACGTCGAAATAATGGATCCACCAAACGAGTCATACCTAAATGGAATGGTGTCTCTGAATATTGTGGCGACAGATAATACGAGTGTGGATATCGTAGTGCTCTATATAAATGGCACAGTGGAAGAGATTTGGAGTGGAGGTGGAACCCACACATATGATTGGGATACAACCCGCTGGCCAGACGGAGAATATAATGTGACAATATGGGCAAATGATACGAGCGGAAACACGAACTCTATATATTATAAATACATACTAGATAATACAGCCCCGATCATAACAATAACCTCCCCTCTAAATGACTCTACGGTTGAGTCAAGCTTTACTGTATTTTGGAATACCCACGATAATTATTTTGTTCAAACAATTGAGGTTTATCTAAATGATAGTCTTCAAGCCACATATATCGAGGGTGTCAATATGACATGTCACCACACATTCACCGGACTTTCTGCTCCAGCAAGCTATATTGTCAAAGTTATCGCATATGATGCCGCGAGGAATCGTGGGATTGACTCAATTTTGGTTCATACAATAGGCTTAAGTGTAGCTATAGTAGATCCGGCTATGTGGGACGCATTTAATAGGGGTTGGGTACTGGTTAATTGGACTTATAGTGGTTCACCAGACAACTTCACGATATATGCCAATGGCACATGGATCGATACTGTCCCCGCATCCCAGACATGGTATAACATTACTGGGTTGGCTGAAGGGGTGTGGAATATTACTGTGCTTGCTGAGGATGCGGACGGAAACATCGCAGTTGACTTTGTATATATATACATAGATTTTACGGATCCATATGTGACGATTTTATATCCTTCAGACGGTGAATATATCGACTCTAGTAGCGTTAATGTTACTTGGTGTTCTTCAGATGCTGGATCTGGTATTGACTATTATAGGATCCGTATTGATGGTGGAACTTGGATACAGACTACGAATCGTTATTATGTGTTTGAGGGTCTTTCTGATGGCCAGCATGTTGTTGATGTTGTGGTGTATGATAGGGCTGGGAATAGTGCTTCGGACAGCGTAACATTTGTTGTGGATACTACATCTCCCTATGTCAGCATTACTGCACCACATGATGGAGAGTACATAGCCTCTTCTAGCGTCACGGTTAGCTGGTCGGGGGGAGACAACATTGATGTTTGGTATTATGAAATACGTATTGATGGTTGTTCTTGGATTAATGTTGGATTATCCACGAGTTACACATTTTCCGGGCTTTCAGATGGTGAGCATGTTGTTGATGTTAGGGTTGTTGACCATTCTGGATTCTCATCAATTGATAGTGTAACCTTTATTGTTGATACAGGGGCACCCTACATAGAGATAACGTATCCTTCTAATGGTAGCATAGTCACATCGCCTGATGTAACTGTGTGTTGGTATTGTTATGATTCATTCGGTATTGATTATTCTATGGTTAGGATTGATTATGGGTCGTGGGTTGTCGTGGATGGTTGCAGGAATTATACATTCCATGGTCTATCGGATGGTGAGCACATAGTGGAGGTTGTTGTTTATGATATCGCTGGTAATGAGGCTTGGGGATTCGTAACTTTCATTGTTTCTACAGCAATAGATCCTTGGGGAGATATTGATGATGATGGTGTCCCCAATTACCTTGATGTGGAAGAATTCTCCGTTACGAAATTACTTGGATCGACGACGATAGAGTTTGATGGCTGGTTTAGCTTCGAAATTTCTTGGCCTGTAAGCCTCTATATATTGTATCCTAGCAATGATTTATCAGAGATGATATCTAGGTTGCATGAATGGGGGGTTGAGCTTGATCCCAACTATAATTATCACTGGATCCTGCCAGTAGTTGTGGAGATAGATTCTAGTGCTATACATGGTGTCCTTGATTTCCTAGAAAACTTCCCGTTTATCAGAGACGTCATATATTTGTTCACCAATGTGCTGTGTTCTGATTTCTCCCTAAGGTTGATGATAGTACCAGAAATAAAGATGCTTCCTCGTGACTTTATGGATCCTCTAGACTTGCTATCTACAATAAAGAGTATGATTAATGGTGATATCTCTGATGTTGTTGAGAGCATAATGGAGTATCTAACATGTTTTGACATATCCCTATACATAATAAAGGATGGCTCTCCAGTGGTGGCCGAATATGTGGTGAGTCTCTCAGAGATTTTGGATCTTCTCGAGAAAATAGTTGGAATATTGACAATGATTTTGAGTATCATACTAGAACTTATGACGGGTGTGGGGGCGGTAACACTAGCAAAGAAAGTATTTTCTCTCATCGTTAACTATATTATGGAGTGGCTACCCCTACCGGACTATATCAAAAAGATTCTGAGGTTCCTCATGGGTATAGTAAACTTTAAGGATCCACCAGGGGACTTCATATATATACAAGTATACAATAAAACTGGGCACCTCGTATTGGGATATGATGTTGAGACTGGAACATATATAACATGTTCGAGGGATGGGTTCATGTTTATGGATGCTGATAGATACATTTTTATCCTTAATGGAAACTATAGCCAGTACAGAATAATTATTGGCCGCACCGGATATAAACAAGAAAGTGAGTATCTATCCTACTCACTAATCATCTCATCTATAATCTTTAACAAAACTGTGGTTGGTGGTGGTGCTTTACGTAGTGGAGAACAAACCGAAGTTAATATTAATTGTACTGCTGACGATATGGCCCTAGCGGAGCTAAACATTGCTCCATACTCAGCAAGCTATGGGGTGGCTGAAGGCGAGGAATTCATATTATATATAAACATAACCGACGAAAACAATATTGCGGTCTCAAATGCCAGTGTCATGGCTGAAATTGATGGGGTTTTCTATGAAGGATCGGAAATAGATGATGGCCTATACGTTGTTAGAATACCCACTCAGGGGTTATTTGGGGTCTATTGCGTCAACATATATGTCGAGAAAGAAGGGTACACTCCCGATAAGAAAACCATAGTGTTAAAGGTTTATGATGTGACGCCCCCTGAAGTACGGATCATACAACCAGAGAACAATACTATTGTGCACGGTAGCATACAGATCCAATTTGATGTATATGAGGAACACCTATACCTCGTTAATGTTTCCCTAAACGATACAATACTCGGTAGCTTTACCTCCAACGGGACAATATCCCTAAGCGTAGATACAGAAGAGTTTGCTGATGGTATGTATCTACTAAAAATACAGGCTATAGATAGACATGACAATACTGACACCGGAGTTATCATACTCATAATCGATAATACAGCACCAGTAATCTCAAGGGTGAATGTTAATTCCCAATATAGAGAAGCAGAAGAAATAAAGGTACTTGCATACGTGACTGATAGAACTAGTGGAGTAGCGGCGGTCTATCTATGGTATAGGACTGATGGCGGAAAATGGTCTAAGATGGAGATGACCTTCGATGGAGAGAAATGGGTAGGAACAATCCCCAGTCAACGATACGGAACAATTATCGAGCTATACATAGAGGCGTTTGACTTGGCGGAAAACAGCGCACAGAGTCAAGTATATAAGATAAGGATAACGATGTCGACTCTAAGAATAGCACTAATAGCCATAGCTTCATTCGCTATACTTAGTGTAGCACTCTACCTCGTCGGCAGGAAATATAATTTCTTCAGAAAAAAAGGGAAGAGTACTCATTTGAAGCCTGATCTGTCAGCAACTAACTCTTATCGAATCATTTTCATTTGATTTCCTATGTAATGTTTATAGCGACTTTTACTACATCCCTTAGCTCATTCATTCTCCTCCAGTTCCTTTCTTTTTACGGAGGATAAGTGCTACAACCACGATGATTATGATCGATACTATTATTCCATATGTTGCTTTTGGGGGGACTCCTGTAGTTGTTGTCATTGTTGTAGTTGTTGTTTTTTCTGCTACGTTAATTCTTACCTCGTCAGTCGCTGTGTTTCCAGCCTTATCAGTAAGTGATATGCTGATAATGTATAGTCCAGATTCTTGGGGGCTGAAAATGTAGGATACTGTTGTTCCATTTTGCCATGTTCCTTGGTATGCTGTAGTCCCATTGATGGTTATTATGTATGTGTCCGGTGATCTATCTGTTGCCGTCCAGTTTAGTGTTATGTTTTGCCCAACATATATGCTGTATGTATCGTTGGGTGATAGAGTTATTTCTGGCGGCTCGCTGGGGTATACTGTTATTGTTTCTGTTTTTTGTGTCGACATTCCAGAACTGTCGATGGCTGTAATGTTTATAATGTATTTGCCAGGGCTGGATATGAATTCTGATAGTGATACTTGGACTATTTCTTCTCCGAAGAAGTCTTCGTCACTAATGATTGTATCGTTAAGTTGGATGGTGTAGTGTCCGCCACCAAGATCGTATAGTCTGATCTTTATTATTGCTTCTACACCCAATTCGAATTGGTCTGTTAGTACAAGTATCTCTATCACTGGTGGGGCTTGAGGCAATACGTTTATCCATACTGTCTTATTTGATGATAGGCCTAGGGAATCATTGGCCAGTATTGTTATGTTATGCATACCTACCGTCTGGACATACTGTGACATGTTTATTAGGGTATTCCATCCATCCCTAGAAAAGTCACCATAAATAATTTCCGTCTGATTATCGTAGACCCAATATTTTCCATCGCTAGCATCCCAGATACTAAAGTTCAGTATGGCACCCATATATCCAGTCTCATACTCCTCGGTAACCTCCAATATCTCTATTAATGGTG
>CAZVPA010000116.1:0-7748 GCA_964628995.1 uncultured Nitrososphaerota archaeon
GGGTCTGTACCCCATGTATTTATTTCCTCATAGTCATATAGTCCATCATCATCGGTATCGTTGTCTCTAGGGTTCGTGTCCCAGTTGTAATATTCGTCCCCATCAAGTAGTCCGTCTCCATCGGTATCGTTATTGGTTACATTTGTTCCGAGTTCTATTTCTTTGCCGTCTTCAAGATAATCATCATCCATATCAGGGTCCGTTGCATTGGTGTTATATATGTTTATTTCGGCAGAGTCGTTTAGCCCGTCGTGGTCTGTGTCTATATCGCTGGCGTTTGTGCCGTATGTTACTATTTCTTCATAATCACTGAGTCCGTCACCATCGGTATCTGGGTTTAGTGGATCAGTACCATATTGTGCCTCCTCGGGGTTTGTCAGTCCATCGCGATCATCGTCCTCCACGAACTTTGCTATGAATGGACCTGCTCCAT
The DNA here is from genome assembly GCA_964628995.1 of uncultured Nitrososphaerota archaeon. Taxonomy (GTDB): domain Archaea; phylum Asgardarchaeota; class Njordarchaeia; order Njordarchaeales; family Panguiarchaeaceae; genus Panguiarchaeum. Next base: position 434 of record CAZVPA010000116.1, read on the forward strand.
TTTGTCCTGCTACATATAGGTAGTCACCATATTTTATTACGCGGTATATTTTGCCGGGGTCGTAGGTCCACAATATTGTTCCGTTCTCAAAATGTTTTACCAGTAGGTTGTCCCCCGCGACGTATACGAATCCATCTATTGCGTGGATATCCCAGTGTGTTCCTTGGATTGTGTTGAATGCTACAGTATATGTCAGATCATTCGTGTTTACTCGGTATATTGTTGTGTTTTGCCTTGCTAGGGTATATAGTGTGTTGTCGTAGAGTGATACTGCCTGTAGTGTCATTCCCGTATACCAGCTCACATCGTCTTGGATGATTTGTAGATCCGTCGATAGTAATGCGATGTAGTAGTTTCCATTGCTTTTTACACCAGCGAATAGTATTTTTCCTGTTGGTAGAACCAGTATATGGGTTTTTGGGATAGTACCAAAATTATCGAAATATTTACTGCTTTGAAGTATGAGTGAAGAATTCATCCTTTGTGCATATGCTATTGAGTTTCTCCTCCCAGCTAGGTATATGTATTCCTCATTTATTTGCCCTACGGTTATGTCCTGCAGTATTAGTTCTATGCTTGTTGTGCTTATGTTGGTTCCATCCGTGGGATCAAAGCTTCTCACAAAGCCAAATTCATAAGATCTATCGGTCGTGTAGGATACATATATTTTGGTACCAACGGCTATCTGGGGGAAGCATTCAATACTATCATATTCAAGCACCACATTATTATCTACCTGTTTATACCAATTAATTGTTGAGTCTGTCATACGGAAAAGATATAGGTTCCCGTTGTCCTCGTGGGATAATACATATATGTTGTTGTTTGAGATCTCAAAATCTGGTACGAATGCATAAATTGTGTTTATTTTTAGATTTACCGACCATACCATCCTAACAGGTGGGTAGCTTTGCTTTATTCTGAATGTCCCCCTCAGCATTCCTCTCATTTTTTGTTTTATGGTTGCCTGATGGTTCCCATGTTTTCTGGCGGGTCGCAGGCCCACAGTATACTTCTCATGTGTCAGGTCAGTATTCACTCTCTTAGTATTATTGGTCTGAACATACATATGGGGTAACAAGATAAGTAGGGAGAGTAATAATATTGCCCATATTGCCCGCATATTATCACCGGTCAACCAAAGTATTTTTTTATTTTTTTTTTTTTTAAATAGTATACTTTGGGGGGGAGGAAGGTGAAGGTTGACAAAAGAACATATGAGGGGATCATCAGGTCTATTGGCAGACGTAGGATTATGGTGGGAAAGATTGAGCTTGTTGGAGATCCGGTAAAGTATGTCGTAATGGCAACAAGGGTAAATGGTGAGGTGTGGTATAGGATACTGGCCCCAATAAGGATTACTAGGGTTCCTAGGCTCCAGCCTCCAGTAACACAGCTAACTAGGAGTTCTGAGCCCAATGTTTGGTTTCTTGATGAATTTGACCAGTTCCTCACCGCCCTATGGAGCAGGGGGCTGGAATATTTTGTAAGATTATGTAGGGTTCGGGGGGAGCTATACTTCATCATGGGGGTTGTTGGGACGTATAGGAATAAGCATATTGGTATTAGGGATATATCACAGAAACTAAACACAATGATCGGGCTTCTCAAAGCCAGATTCCCACAGATACGGTATGAGTTTCTAAGGGAAGATGAGGCCAGGATAGTATTCGCGGATAATAACGATATGACTGGAGTAATCATTGGCTATCCCTCACGATCATCGACAATGGATCAGGAACTGAGAGACAAAATGGCGAGGTATCAATTCGAAAGCGTTATGAGGAGCCTACTACAAAGCAACGCAAAAATCACAATAGTGGCAAAACCAATAAAGAGGAGTCAAGTGGTAAGGGGATTATTGGAACTGAGGAAGCTCAGCACAGAGATCGAGAGCAGGATTCGTGGTATGGATGGCTGGAGCTTCACAATTTCCCTACCAATCCTGTTCGCACAGACAGGTATTCTGACCTCATCAAAGGTACTTGGTGCTTCATCTTCTAGGCAGATTATGCATTCTAAAGCCCTAACGGATATAAAACAATACATCACCTCTCATCAAATCTCGCATGCCACCACCAGTGGTCGCCACAACATCACTACGAGAACATATAGCTTCTCTAATGCCCAGAGCATAAGCTATCATTTAACAAGATCACAACAAAGTATACATAGCGTGACGCACTCCAGGCAATATAGTTTCAGTATCGCAAAGCAATACGCAGTGAGTGTGAGTAGATCGTACACTAGCGGGGAGATGTATACATCTAGTACATCACAAAGCCTAAGTCTCGGGAAAGCAATTTCGCTCACCTATCAGAGGGCTGAGAGTCTAGAGACGACTAGGAGTATAGTGCATACTCACGGGGCTCAGGTATCTAGGGCTACTGGATTTACTATAGGACAGACATTCACACATACCAAGATGACCCAGCAGACTTGGAGCAAAACACATACAGAAATATTACAACACTCGTTAAGTAGGACACATCAGTATTCCTGGGGTGGGGAGTATAGTTCCTTCATTTCGTACACGCAGGGTAAATCCAGTACTAGCGGTTGGAGTGCTGGAGTGGAGGGGGGTCTCGGAGGTATTGGTTCAGGAGGCGGCGCAAAGGGTGGTGCTGGTATATTTGGTGGTGCTAGTTATCATAGATCATCAACATCATATTCCTCGACCACTACTGGCGGGTCGTTTTCATTTAGATATGGTCATAGTATATCAACATCAACTACGGTGACTACTGGTGAGAGTAATAGTATAACCGTTGGTGGGAGTATAGGAGAAAGTTGGGGGGTTTCCCGACAGGTGTTGAGTTCTCGTGTGTTTACCGTGGGTAGGAATTGGAGTGTAAGTGTTGGCACTAGTTTTGCTAGGGGGGTTACATATGGTGTTAGTAGAGGTACTACGAGGAGCGTATCCGAGTCGTTTACTATTAGTAGGGCTAGGAGCTATAGTCATCAGACATCATACGGAATAACGCGTACCGAGGGTACTGTAGTGACTAGGGGCGAGATCAGAGGTGTTGCGGAGACAAGGGGGTTTGTGAGTGGTGTTGCGGAGACTCGGGGTTCCGCGTATTCAAGATCCAGTACTGTGGGTGGTAGTTATGGTACTGTTGTGATTAATGTTGATACTAGTGGTGTTGCTGAGGGCAGTAGTAGGGGTGGTAGTCATGGACTAACATATAGTGTAGGGGGTGGAGCTATAAGTAGCACGAATTATGCTATGGGCATAGTTAGGGGTTATACAACGGCGATATCTGGTGGTCTTGTGCCCAGCGTTTCGTTCAGTCATACTAGGGAGTGGCGTAATGTTGTTATGGAGGGTTTGGCTAGGTATCTAAGGGAGCTTGAGAAGAGATACGAGATTATGAAGAATGTTGGTGCCTGGAAAACAACAATCTATGTTAGTGGTAGTTATGATGAGGTTGAGAGGATTGGTGGTGCTTTGGAGGGAGCACTGAGGGGGCCGATCTCTAGTCCTAGGATTGTTAAGCTTGTAATCCCGAGAACCCCAATAATCCAGAAATACTTTAATGTGTGCTCTCAGGTGTGTACTGATACACGGATTAATGATCCCAATGGCTTCGCCATGGAGAGGAACATTTTTGACACGATATTGAGCACTATTGAGCTGACCGCAACATGCCACTTCCCACGTGTTGAGATTCAAGGAATCAAAATCGCGGAGGATATACCACCAATATTCCTACAAAGCCCGCCAGAGTTCTCCATCGAGCCCGATTTATCCGTGGGGCGTATAGTAGATGTACATACTGGGGAGCCTAGTAGGATTTGGCTAAGGATTCCAAGCACTAAATTGCGCCATATACTGATTGCTGGAACCACGGGATCAGGCAAAACCAATGCGGCTATGTGGATTGTACTGCAATTATTCCGTAAAGGCTGGGACATAATTATTCTTGATTGGAAAAATACATGGCGCCAACTATTGTATATTCTCGGTAAGGAGGAGAGGAAGCGTGTTAGGATTTATACTCTTGGTAAGCCTGATGTAAATCCTCTTAGGCTTAATCTTCTTGAGCCCCCAAAGGGGGTTAGTGTTGTTGATTGGGCTGATACTGTTAGTGAGCTTTTTGCTTATGCCTATATTCCACACCCGAGGGCTAAATCTATTGTTAGAGAGGAATTGGATGAGCTATACTTTAGGGGTATCCCAACGATGAATGATTTGTATAAGGCTGTGGATAGGAGAAAGAGTATGATAGATGTTCGTGTTGATGGTCGGGGCGAGTTAGAAAGTACTACGGCTATTCTTGCTAGGCTTTGGGAGTACTCTGATTCATCAAGGATGAAGGGAAAGCTAAGGGTATTTTCGGAAACTCCAACAGTGAAGTATGAGGATCTATTTGTTGAGCAGGATGCAAATAGGATCATAATCATCGAGGCCGCTGGTATTTCCACAAATCATAAAGCATTTATCCTCAGCTGTCTTGCGATGGGAATATACCAGTACTATATTGTAAGAGAACCCAGAAAACGCCCACTATTAGTAGTGCTTGAGGAAAGCAACCATCTTATACCGCCACAAACGATCCTGGAGCAAGTTCATATATACGAAAGTGTTTGGGAGGTTGCATTTAGAGAACTAAGAGAAAAGAATGTACATTTTGTAGCAATAACACAGATACCCTCAGGACTGCCCAAATCCATTGTTATGAACACGCCATTTCGGATCCTAATGAATATAGGGACTGCTGGCTTGGAGGCTAAAAGTGATGTTGATATGTTTCTGGAGGCTATGAGTCTGGATCCACGTTGGGATCACAGACATGTGAAAAGATTTGTTTCCCGAATGCCGGTAGGTTGGGGCCTAGTACGTATTCCCTACTGGGAGGGTCAATGGGATGCTTGGCCTTTCCTCGTCCAGTTTCCTTTGGTGCTAAAGGGTAGATATCCAAGTGATGAGGAGGTGAGGAAATTTGTCGAGAAGGAAAAATAAGGTTATCATGACTGTTGGGCGTGCTATAAATACTTGTTCTGCTGGTTTTGTCTGTTCCTCTGATACAGAGAATGAAGGAACAATAAGGACAACAGCTTTAACGGTAAAAACAGATGTGCTAAGCCTCTCGCAGCATAGAGAGGAAGATAATATATAAAAGGTGATGAGTATGGAGCTTGATCCTGTGGATGTTCTTCTCGCAACGCTTAGGATTGCTGAGTGTTCTGGGAAGCCATTTATGTATATGGAGCACTTAATACGGGAGGCTAAGTGGTTGGCATCAAATTTTAGTAGTATTATTCCTGGTGTGAATGATCTAAAAAGAGGCCTCAAACTTCATGGGGATTTTTTCCTTGTTAGGATGAGGCGTGGTAATTTGGCTGTAAAGCTTTCACCGGAGGGTGTATCTCGTGCTGATAGGTTGCTTGGGACTGTTAGGATTCCTCAGAGGGTCAACATTATTCAGAGGAATCCCTATAAGTTGTCGTTGGAGACACTCTATGTCTTTCAGAACATTGACTTTAAGACATACTGCCGCCACTACTATTTTGTTGATATTAGATTCGTGAATAACGATCTGGAGTTTGTGGATGATATATCTGATGCTACTGATGCTGTTGGGGTTGTTAGGGTCATAACTAGGGGGAGAAAGGAGGATGTGTATGTGAATACGCTTTCAGACGATTTGCTCACTAAAAAACCGAAGATAGCACTATTATTTATGTTTTCGCTCCACAAGTTTGATGAACTATGCAGAGTTGATAGGGTCTTGGCAGAAACACTCGTTGGTACGTGTGGTATAAAAAACCTGTTTGGATGTAGAATAGAAAATGGATCCGTGATATGGGGAGACAAAAGATTACTGTAGGCTCATGTTGGACTATTTAATGCCTTTCGGAAAAAATCCATTATTAGGGTATCCTTTTTAATGGAAAAAATGCACTATTTCTATATTGGTGATTTGATTGGTTAGGAGGAGGATCTTTGAGATCATAGAAGAGGTATTAGGGGCGTTGAAGGAGGCATCTGATGAGGCAATAACAATACCGATGATAGCCGAAATGGTGGGAATAAAATATGAAACAGCAAAAAGGGTATTAGAGCTCATAGAAATAGCAACAAATGCTGGAATACTGATGAGAATACGGGACAAACCAAGAAGATATATATGGGTGAGGAGAGAGACAGACTTAGAAGCATTAGCAGGGGCATTCTTCGGAATTCTACTTCAGGACGGTAAAATAACGATTGAGGACATGGAGAAGAGGTATGGGCTTGATGGAGATAGCATCAGGATTGCATTCCAGTATCTTGTGGATCAAAAGATGGCTAAATGGGTTGATGAACGTACATTATGCCTGCTCCCATTAACTGAATATATTGACCTGACCACAAAAGATGGAAAAAAAGTAAGAAGAATACTATTTGGGAGAAGAAAAAAGAAAAGAGGAAATAACTAGGCAAGCCCGTACTTTAGCAGTATGTTTATTCCTTTACGTGTTATGCCATATCCTCTACATCTGCGGCCTCCATGTATCCAAACCATCCCTTTTTTGGCAAGCTTCTCAAGTATTCTCTTTACCTTAATCCGCGGGTGCCTTATCCTTATTGTCTTCCTTATGAAGTCTAGACACACGGAAGCCTTTGTACTCCGATGGCAGAGATGGTATAGTGTTTTCAGCACGATCAATTCTCCACTACTTAATTCTCCCGCCATCTCATTTGGGGCTTGAGGAGGGATAGGATGGCGGGCACTCTGCTGGCTGTGGGCCTCCCCCTGCCTCCCCTCCCACAGCCAGCCATTCCGATATATGACATGATAATTCATATTTTAAAACTAGGTTCTTGAGGCAGATGTTTTGAATCTTGCATGTCTATTTTTTTAGGTGGCTAATATTGATCCGTTATCGAGATTTTATACCTCTTTGATACGTATGCCTATTCATTAGAAAGATGGGGTAGGTGATAGGTTTTATACCATGATGGCCATACCTGAAGTAGGAACAGAAGTCTGGGGGATTCAAGAAAAAAAGAAAATGAAATAATGCTTGGATGCCAAATAGTGCTATGCTACTTTTCTGGTTTGAGGACAATGGAAATCCCATCCATTTTGATTGCGACCTCTACTTTATGTTGTTTTACGAATTGAATCAGTATGTCAAATGCCGATACCAACTCGTAAAACTGTTCGGTATGTATATCGAATGGTTTTTCTATTCCTTCCACAGTATTCTTTACCATTTGCTCGATGTCGGACTCAAATTCTTCTCCCGCCATCTCATTTGGGGTTTCCGGGGGAGATGAGATGGCGGGCACTCTGCTGGCTGTGGGCCTCCCCCCGCCTCCCCT
>CAZVPA010000117.1:0-1171 GCA_964628995.1 uncultured Nitrososphaerota archaeon
AGTATTTTCGAATATCCTCTAAACTATTAAATTCTTTTTCCACTTATGCCACCAGCTCCACTGTTTTCTTTCCCTTCTTCCCTATTATTCTTATTGTTTTTTTGGTTTTTGAGCTCCTCCAATAATCAGATAGAAAATTTGTTTTTCGTGGAGAGTCACAACATGAGAACTATCGGCCAAATGCTAGGTTTTTCGTTCAATATAGACACACTCATTGAGGCAAGGTAGACAACCAACATCGAGGCCGAAAGAAAGAAAACAAAAACTAGAAATCCACCAATCAGTACCCAGAAAAGAGGATAGGAGAGATAATAGAGTCGACGATGAGGCCGCCAGAAGAAGAAAGAGAAGAAACCGCGGAGGAAGAACCACCAGCCTAAACCCAAAAACAAAAACAGAGAACAACTCGAATGCACAGGACGCAGAGCGACAAAGAATACATGCCGATTTCTCGAATGTACAGAACGCAATATGGGGGGAGCTACATTCAACAAAACTCAACAGAACACCAGACGAAAGTGAGACAAAAGTGCGACAAAAGTGAGACAACGCCCAGATGAGCCAGCTTTTATGCAACCGTTCCCGCCTGTAGGTGTGTCTGGTAGGGAGAAAAGTGAGACAAAAGTGCGACAAACCCCATTTTTGAGAAAGAGGATTTGAGACAAAAGTGCGACAAGCTCTCTGTGAAGATTACGGTTTTATTTGCTGTTTCCATCCTCTAGACTTGTCTGGTCGGCTGGAATTTGAGACAGAATTGCGACAAAAGTGCGACAAATTTGAGACAAGGTTTGTGTGTTGTGTTGGTGGTGTGTGTTTGGTTTGTTGTTTTTTGTCTGGGTATGTGTTTGGTTGTCCAGAATTTGAGACAGAGTTGCGGCGAAAGTGCGACAAGTTTTCATGTGTTTGGGGGCTAAAATGAGATGGGCTTCATCTTTCTGTTGTTGTTTTTTCTGTTTTATCTAACTATTCTCGCCGGCTTGGTTTTTTATCCGCTCTCCCGCCCTATGTTTCCGCTTAGAAGCCATAAAAACGCCCTACGAAACAAATATTGCGACATTATGATCATTATGTTTACGAGATCAGAAAATACACCACTAATACTGCGAGCTTTTCTCCATGTCAGTTTTCTCTTATCAATATCAAAGTATCCGACAAGCCCATCCTTATATAC
>CAZVPA010000117.1:1181-7502 GCA_964628995.1 uncultured Nitrososphaerota archaeon
TTCCGCTTAGAAGCCATAAAAATGCCCTACGAAACAAATATTTCGACTCATCATGGTTCAGCAGTGGTAGATCTCATCATCCAGTAAAGTAATATATCACTCTTATCCTTAAAACCTTTTAGTATTGTCGGGACATGGGGTTCTAGTGGTGGATACTAGGGAGATTTCTTCTTTATTTTTATTGCGATGATTTTTCCCTTTTCGGTTATGAACTCTACGTGCTTCCTTATCCTGCTGGAGTAGGTCTCTCTTAGCTTTGCCCATGTGCCATCATCATAATAGATAACCCCAAACTCAAGGGCTTCAAGTAGTACCGCGTCATAGCATTCCATCAATGCTTCTACGTCTTCCTTAGCATATATTCTCGGCTCTATATATCCCATTCCCGAGCTTAGTCTAATGGCATCTCTGATTTTGTGGTAATCATCTATTATGACCACCACATCTATGTCGCTTGATGTGGTATGATAGCCATATGCCCTAGAACCTATGACTATTACCGAGTGGATCCTAATACCATATTTCCTCAGTTTCTCAATGTAACTATCCAGAAGTACCCTGGCCTCTTTTCCGTCTGGGAGGAGACCCAAATCAGCCCTAATCTTCCCACACCAGTCCAAATCTTTTCCATTATCTCTAGAGCCTCCTCTGCGGTTTTCTTGCTGTATTTAGGGGGGCCATATTTCCTTATGATTTTCTCCCACTTTATCCTCTCAGGTGCTCCTCGGGGTGGGGGAGCATAGCGTGAGAGTATATAGTGAATGTTTAGGATATCCAGCTCCCGATCACTAACGATGTTCCCCACTATTCTTACCTGATACTCGTTCTCTATTAACTCAGCTAGTTTGATAAGGTCGTGAATTGGGGCGAAGATATCTCTCCTTATGAGTATTGCCTTGAAGAGTTTTTCCACGGATTGCTGGGCATGAAAGCATACCCCCCTATAAATCCCCGCGGAGAACGCTTGGTATGCAAGTTTTTTGTCTTCCTTTGCTCTCTCAAGCCAGTCATCAAAAAGCGAGCTATACACCAAACAACACACCTATCCTCCTAATAGTATTCAACCAATAAAACGCTTTGGATATTTACATTTCTGGGTAAAATGGGGATGTGTTGTCTTGCTTATTAAATATTGTCTAAATAACATGTTACCGTGTGGAGCGTTCTTTGGTATGTGGTGCGATGTTTTTAATAGTTATGTTTCCTTAGCCCATACCTTATAGTAAAGTATGGACATGGTGGCCGAAAAATACCTACCTATTGTGGGTATTCTAATGTCTATGGTTTGGGTTCGGATAGGGAGAACATAACCAACATAATTGTCCCCCTAAATACTTTGGAATCTAGAAGGTGGGTAGGATGCGTGTTGGCTACATCATCTTCTTCATCGGTCTGGGCCTATTGGGGGTCTCTGCGGGCCTAAACTACAAGATCTTCGCGTCATTTCTCCTCATAGGCATACTATTGTTGCTGGGGATATTACTTATGCTTGCATTCGCATTCGCACTGGGGTATAGGTTCAAGCCATCATCGTACTGGCAGAAGGTAGGGGAAGATGAGTACTATGAGTACTATGAGAAGAGGACGGTAACCCCCCTCCAGAAAAAAATAAATGCAATAATTGGAGTGTTGTTTGTATACTTCATGGCCTACTTCATACTTGGGGGCATGTTAGTGGGGTACGAGATGGTTCCGAAGGAACTGACATCTCAAATTCTTTGGGGCCCAATACTGGGTTGCGTAGGAATAATAATTGGTGGTTTTGGCCTCAAGAAAACCATCAAAAGGCCTCAGAGGGTTTCAAAATAGTTTTTTTGGGGTTTCCCGATGGAGCTCCCCGAGGTCGACTCTAACTATCTTTTTTCCTACTGGAAGAATACTCTTTCCCGTTCAGAAAGGTACTATATGCCGAAGGATCTTCTTGAGAGGGCTAAGGTATCAGAGGAAAAAGTTTTCAAGCCCGTATTCAAGATCGTGGTGGATGCCCTCACAATGAAAATTATGACGGAATCGAGAACAAAACCAGCTACTGAGGACCTAGAACTATATGCCGAACCCATACAACCACCAATCCCAGATGATTTCAGTGAGAAGGTTGTGGAATTCCCTATACAGGGAAGCGAAAGCATAGTAGTATGTCAGGAATGTGGAGGGGCTGGTGAGCTCATATGTCCCTCATGTAGAGGTACTGGAGAACTTGTATGTTCTAGATGTAGGGGGGAGGGATACATAACCTCCTATGTTGGAGAAGAGGTCGTTGAGACCGAATGTCCAAACTGTGGGGGCTCTGGGACGGTAACATGTACCCGGTGTCGTGGTGCGGGAACACTTATATGTTCGGCGTGTGATGGTTCTGGAAAAGTATGGAGATACGCTGTCAAGATCTTCAGCTTTAAGCACCACCACCTAGATGATGTTATTCTTGAGGACGATATAGGGTTCATGAAGAAATATACCGGCAAACTGCCCCGCGAGGCATGGGTCAATGTAGATCCCAAGGATGTAGAGGCAATGGCCTCTAAGTACGTATCAGCGAGAATGGTGCAGAGCACACTAAAGTCGTTCTTCAGAGAAATAGAGAACTATGGTAAAATAGTCAAGCATGAGGAGACATTTAGATATACACCGGGCTTACTATTGGAGGTGGAATACGATGGAAGCAAATTCAAACTTGGCTCTGTAGGAACAAAAGAAAAAATGATAATTAGAAGCTTTGGAATGCCGCTCGACAAGACAAAGGTAAAGATATACTACATGTCGAGGGCTATAGCCGCGGTCTTCCTAATTCTGCTTGTGGTCACATTCATCGCAAAAATACTGAACATTGCATCGCTGGCCATGTTGGTTAACCTCTCCGGGATCTTTGGCCCCTACTACTATTTCCTGTTAATGCTGTTGATCCTAGGGATATTACCATTAGTCCTAGTTCCTGGTCTCCCCGAGAGATAGCAGTATCAATTCCTGTCCTTATCCCCCTACTCTTTTTTTGTGGGAGTTTCTGGGGTCTTACTAGACATCTCTTTCTATCAAGCAGTACTTTATAAAGGAAATAATGTGTCATATGTGTCTATCCTAATTGTTTAAAAGGACGGCCACCATTTAGCTTGTGGTGTTTCCGTTGACAAGCTTTAGGTATACAAACATAATCATTTCTGCCGGATTTTTTCGTTTCCTCTATGCTGTTAAATGTAAGCTGAAGATTCGAATCACGAGACCTTGCGGTGGGAAACAGATAATTCTAGAAATACCGTCACTTGGTGAGTCATGTTGCGTGTCTATCAGGGATATAGATCTAAGGGGTATACAGTTTAGCTCATTTATGAGGACCTTAAGTGTTCTCCAGAAGAGAAGCTATCTCAGGTATGGCTGGTATTCGCGTAAGAAGATTATCATTAGCCTTAGCTATAAAGGTGAGAACTTGATAAGGAGAATAATCAGTAATATCCCTCTCCGGGATTTCTTTAGGGTTGATATAACAAAGACAGACATAAAGTTTTTATGGTTGATAAGCTACTATGGATTTCTCCCAAGCAGGAGGGTTCTGAATAGGAAGCTCAACATCTCGCGTCAAGGTCTCGCAAAACTTATCGCCAAGCATATCCGGATAAAGACTATTGATGCGGAGGGGCTGATAACTGAGACCGGTGAGGCACTATTATCGTTATTTGGAGACTTCATACATAGATTCAGGCAACGGGCGTTCCTATGGAAAACATCATTTAACTCTCTTTTCTTCAATCATAGCATGACCCATAAGGAGTTCCAAGAAAGCATTATAGCAACTGTAGATATCTGCAAAAATGTGATTCTGCAAAACCAGATATGTGATTTTATACCCAGGGGTTTCAAACTAGACATAGTGGGGATAGACGACACACCCAATATATTCAGAATAGTAAGGGCTTTCAGGAAAACACTAATTGCTGAGGGCTTCAATATTGATAGGGCATTAGCATGTAGGGTTGACCTCAGAACAGATCGGATGCTCCAAATTAGACGCGCTCTAGGAGCCGATCAGTCAGAGATAATACTTGATAAGAGGCTTTCATTTCTACCAGATCTATTGTCCAGAGAGAAGTCCAGAGTGATCCTACTCCTCACGAATCCCCGATTCAGCAACATATTTATGGAGGATCTTGCCCAGAAGGTATCTGGTGGGTCAAGGATTATACTCATCAATAAGGTGTCTAGAGGTATGGGGATGTTGACGGGCATGTTATCAAACATAGCCTCTGAGAGCAATAGAATTTTAGAGGAACTATATAATGCTTTCAGGGGGAAGAAGAAGAAGATAAGGATGAGCTGGGGAGTGGGAGGGAGTTTCATAGAGATACTGCCAACAAGAAAGATACCGCCTGAAACATTCAACAAAACTATAACTGCAATGTCAGGCTCTCTAGAAAACTCCTGGTGCGTAGTACCGTTCGGTGCACTTAAAATAAACATGGGAATGTTAACCAGGTACTCTCACGTGCGGGGGGACCTAGGAATTGCTGACGAACCAATATATGGGGTTAGAGGTCTTAGGTCTAGGTGGTTCAAAAATTCTGGGGGAGTAATAGACATATATAAGATCAAAACAAAGCATAAGCAGGTAGAATTGGAGACAGTATCCCACACTGGAAGACTCCCCAGATATCTACATGGATCAACACTAGATACAATATACATCGGCCTAAACACAGTAGCCAGAGGAAACATAAAGACAATAGCCATAACGGAACCATTTCTATTTAGGTATGTAAAGGGATTTATACTGATGGAGATAGCCTCATTTCTGCGGGAAAGAATGCATACATATAACTATGTTGGCTCAAAATTGGAGATAAGAATCAATGATACCGCAATATACCCTAGTAAACACTAGCCCTCCGTTTTTTGTAGTTTCAGATATATAGCGATGACCCCATACCAGATTAGGAGGACAACCCCAATTATGATTAGCAAATAAATGAGAAACCTGAGGTTTTTTCACAAGTAGATAGTAGAGCTCCACCACAAGCCCGACAAGGGATAAAACAATCCCAACAATATACAGGAGCCACAATATAACAATCAGCGCACCAAATATGTATGTGATAAAATCAGAGTTCTTTTCTTCCTCGCTACAATATTGCTCCAAGTGGTTGGTTCCAACAAAAGCTTGCGGAGGGCTCCACATCAGACAGTCATCTCTCGTAGTTTCCATACCAAAAAATAAGGGAAGGGGGTTATTTCTTGATATATCTTCTCAGGAGTTCAGCCAGTGATGGTAGTGTTCTTGTCTGTACATAGACCCTACCGGGCCCCTCGGCCTCAAGCACCAATCCTTCTCCTCCAAATAGGAAGGTTTTGAATCCTCCAAATTTCCTAATTTTCCACTTGACGGTCTTTTCTAGAGCCAACGCATGGAAATTATCAATAATCATTTTCTCTCCAGGCTCCAGCTCGATCTCATCTATTCCTCCATAACCGGAGATCCATACGCCTCCTGTCCCCTCTAACTTCAGCCAAAAAACACCTCCCCCACCCGCTAGAATTCCCTTGAATCCCTTGAATTTTGTGCCAACACTGATATCACCATGATGGGCTAGATATGCGAAATCCTGTACATGGAACTCGGTGTTCTCCAACTTAATATACTTTATGTCTCCTGGAAGAGGTGGGGATAGCCAGATCTCGCCGCCCCCTTCTTCTCCCTGGTAAATGTTAAAGAACATGCTTTCTCCCGCCAAGAGTTTTCTTGCTAGAGCCTTGAAGAGCCCGCCCTTCATCTTAGTTATTATCTTCACATTCCCCCTCATGGCCACCATTGCTCCTGGTTCTGCAAAGATAGTTTCGTCCTTTCCTATTTTTACTTTCAATAGGGAATACGAGGGAGCAAATATGGTCTCCCACTCCATACCTCACACCCTTATATCTATTCTGTCTAAAAAGTCAGATATTTTATTCATAATGAAGAGAAAAGACATGAATCGAATAGCTTATGTATAATTTCTGTCCCATGCACTTGAGCAAGATTCCTCGTTTTTTGTTTCATTGGACCAGTCATCGCACTTTTTAGTATTGCAAAAACTTAGCATGGCCTATACAGATGGGCCTCAGGCCACTAAACTTACAAAGTCACCGCTAGAATCTCATCAACGACTTTACCAGTTATAGCGATCATCAGTTTAGTAGCCTGATCTGACGAATTATGTTAAAGCTTTGTACTCATGCTATTCTACTTGGAATGATAATAGTTAGCAATAAATAACAACTTTTTACTAGCAGTTATTATGGCATTTGGCATATGATATGGTATTTGGCGAAAAAAAATGGTGTTTAGGGTCAGTGTTGATA
>CAZVPA010000118.1:0-7346 GCA_964628995.1 uncultured Nitrososphaerota archaeon
TACTCAATACATGTGGTGGATATAGATAATGATGGTAATGACGAGATAGTGATGCGGTGCTATGATGGTACCTACTACTACATTAGCATCCTCAATGAAGATATGTCTGTTGAAACAATCACTTCTGCTTCATTCGTGTCTGAACCAATAATCGTGGATTTGACCGACGATCCTGGGCTAGAAATCATATTCTCATATAGATCATATAGTTACTACTACTTGGCGGTATACAACCCAACGGAAGGTTTCTTGATGAGCAAGTACATTGGAAACTATAGGTTCTACGTGGTGGCTACGGTTCCACCAATAGAGGTGTCCGATGATATAGTCGTGTGCTTCCTGGATGAAAGTAATGATAGGTTAGGTGGTGTGAGGTTCCTAGCGAGCTCTGAATATACGGATGTCTCTATTGATTATTGGGTATCGCTGGAGTATGATTCATATACGTATGCTACAACTGTATATACACAGGAAAGGACGGATGCTCTATGTCATCTGATATTTGTATCCGATACTGGTCGCTATGCCCTGTTCCTCGTTGACTACTTGGTGGATTATGAGGTGCCAGATGTAGAGTTATCATCACCCTACATGAGCTATGAGAATATTACTGGCTATATTGCATGGAATACTACTATACCACTAACAATAAAGGCCTCAGATGATACGGCATTACAATACTTGGACTTGACCGTGACATATTATGATGCCTATGGTAACTCCCTCAGGTCCGACTACTACTATTGGTCTTCGGACTCAGAGAGTACAGTGACGAAAAATGTAACTTTTGAACTCCCAGAGGATGCGGTGACCTTTGACTTGGAGATAAATGCTGTGGATGTTGTGGGCAGGGATAGATATGTCGAGAGGTATGTTGTTGTTGATAAGTATGCCCCGACAATAATTCCACAGATACCCGACAAGATCAACATTGAGGGCGACGAGGAGGTACGGATATCGGCATATATAGGGGATGACATAATGGTGGCGAGTGTCTATATAGAGTTTGAGGGCAGAGTAATACCCATGAAGACCACTGAGGAGGCCACCCCAGAACCCAACGAGCTATATTACTATACGGCATCCATCTACATAGCGAAGTTCTCTGGGGACAAGACACTGAGGATAGTTGCGAGGGACTATGTTGGGAAGACAACGACCTATAACATAACAATACATTGTGAGATACCCATAACTGGAAGAACAGAATTCAAAGTAGGGCTTGCGGTTGGGATCACTGCGGCTGCCCTCGGGGTAGCGATATTTATCCTCAGAAAGAAGAAGATCTGGGGAGCAAGAACTGAGGAGTAATAGATAATCTTTTTTGTTAAATAATTTTTTGTTGGTGTTCAATATGGGAGGAATAAAACTCAGCCCGAAAATAATCACAAGCATCATCGTCATTATCCTTCTATGTAGTATGTTTCCTCATATAGACGTGTCTAACAATATCGCGGTCAGGAGGATGCCCGAAGACAATATCAGGGGTAGTGAGGAACTATCCATAGAACAGGAAACAACATATTCTGGCTCCCTAACAGGGTATTATCCATATAGACTCTATGCCTATGGCTATCTTAGGATTGCAATATATAGGATTTATCTATCTCCAGGCCAACACACAATAGGCGTAAATCCATATGGTGGAGACTCGGGTGATGATCCTGGAGCAATAATATACGATCCAAATGGCGGTTATGTGAATTCTGGGTGGGGCTTTAACTCTCTGAGCCTAAGTTTCACTGCCACCACTAGTGGCTACTATTTCATACTGGTATATCTTACTGATGATGATGGGGGGACACTAAACGCTATGAGGTTCCAGTTATATGTTGATGGCTCTTACATCTGCTCGGGCATTGTCTCGGGAGAGGATGACAATGATAACCCAACAATACCCCATGATAGTATTGCGGTGTTTGATTTCTATCCAGATATGTATGGTAGATATAGCGTTACTCTTGAGTGGGCACAGCGATCCGATGATCTAGATCTCTATGTTTTAGATAATAGTTCTAACCTTATGGAAATGTCCGCAACTACTGGGTATCCTGAGGAACTCATATTTGAGGCTGAGACGGGGATCCACTATACTGTTGTTGTTCATAGATATAGTGCTGTATCACCACAGACAGACTTTACCATAACGATACAGTATTGTGGAGAGGTTACTGTTACATTGCTAAACCCCACCAATGGTTCCGTAGTGAGAAATAGTGTGAAGGTGACAGCAGAAATCATTATTTATGGGTCAGCCACAATAGAGAATATATCCGTAAGGCTGGATGACGGACCAGTAATCGATATTACCGATTATTATGATCCCATTGGATCTAGACTCCACTATGAGATGGATATTTCATCGGTTACTGATGGTATACATAGAATACTACTAGAGGTATATTATAAGGGATGCGGCACCGAAACTTATAGGAAATCCAGATCAGCATATATCCTCGCGGATAATACCCCATCCCCAATCCTAATAATTGATGATGACGCAGGAGGGGGTTTCGAGACCTACTACATTTCGGCACTTGAAGATATGGGATGCATACTCCATGACGATTTCGAGGTCTGGAATATGACTGTAACAAGCAGATTACTCAAGAGTTTCAACATTGTTATATGGCTCACAGGAAACAGGGGTAACATAGATAGTGGAGAGTTTCAGGCAATAATAGACTATCTGGATAGTGGTGGCAACATGTTTATATCGAGTAGGGATCTTGCCGACCAATGGAATAACTCAATGCTATTTCATTCATATATGAGAGCAAGCCTAGCTAGATCCACCATAGCTGGGGAGTACATAAAAAATATAGTGTTTTTTGATGATGTGGAGGGGGGAAATATTGGGTGGACGACAACTGGGGGGTGGTACATTACCGATACTGACTACCATAGCTATAATCACTCCTGGTATACTGGTCCATATAGCAATAATGCTGACTGGTCTTTGGAGAGCCCACTACTGGATTTGAGTAACCTTAGAAATGTTACTCTGAGTTTTTGGACGCACTATAGCATAGAATCGGGATATGACTTTGGATACGTTGAGGTTTCGAGCGATGGTGGTTCCTCATGGACAAGAATCGACAGCTTTACTGGTTTACGCACCAGTTGGACAATGTTTACATATAACATTACCTCCTATGTGAGTTCTCAGTTTAAGATAAGGTTTAGGCTTCGTTCGGATTACATAGTAACGGATGATGGTTGGTGGATTGATGATATAAGGATAGTTGGATATGCGTGCCTGCCACCACCTGTTAATGGGACTGCTGGCTCACTCTATGGACTGAAGAGCTATACCCTGTATGGATCTGATAGCAGTAATACCTCCGTTGGTTCTGACGCCCTATTTGTTCTTGATGATGCTGTCCCTCAGATGATCTATAATGGATCCACATACTATGCAGCCCTCTCCTATGATGGTGTGTATAGGTTGGTATATTTTGCGTTCCCCTTCGAGTCCGTGAATGGATCATTGAGTAGGATGGAGATAATGAATGCTACACTACGTTTCCTCAATATTTCGGGGGTGCCTGTTAGTATAGATGCCCCAGACACAATATCCGTGGTTGTATTCTCGGATGTTAATATTGAGGTGAGACTTACAAGTGGTGGATCCCCCCTCAGTGGTAGGGAGGTATACTTCTACATTAGACTGGGTGATGGATGGCACCTTATTGGGTCAAACACTACTGATAGTGATGGATACACATTATTATGCCTGGAGAATGTTTCATATAGTATTGGGCCACATAGGCTGGCCGTTGTCTTTAAGGGTGACACTACGTATAGGAAAGAGGTAAGATTCGTATCCCTAAACGTGAGGAGGAGATATACAAGGATTGAGGTTCTGGGTCCAACAAGCATACTTGACTCGGGAGAATATATACTGGTGCATGTGGAGGATGAGTATGGGAACCCATACATAACGATGGTATCAATAGTTGTTGGGGACCACAGATTTGAGGGCCTGACGAATAGTAGTGGAATAGCAAAGATATGGGTATCCCTACCACCAGGAACCTACAGTGCCCGAGCAATCGCACATGAAACAGAGTATAATTCTCTCAACGAAACCATATTCACATTGACAATTATAGATGATGATGATTCAGGCCCCATGGTTGAGGTTCTGGAGTACCCCACAGAGATCAAGTATTATAATGACATGACAATAAGAGTAAAAGTCACAGATACAAGTGGTGTGCTAGCTGTATATCTCTACTACAGCATCAATAATGCCGAGTATAGTAGTATTCCGATGAGATATGTTGGGGACGACATATGGGAAGCAACAATACATGGGGAGGAACTTACCTACGGGACGATCAGTTGGTATGTCCTAGCGGAGGATGCAGACTCCGATACCGTCGGCGACAAGGCAACCACGGCGTCATCCACCTATACGACCCAAATAATTGATAATACACCTCCAACAATACTTGGATACTCCATCACTCCGGAATCCCCTCGTGAGGGAGACGAAATTACTATACGGGCAATGGTTTATGAGCCTGAGGGAGCCTCTGGGGTCAAATACGTGAAAATGATAATATCTGGCCCCCAAGGAAGAAGCGAGATTGATGCCTCTTTTGATGGTACACAATACTATGTTGTGCTTGGAGACCTTAAACGAGGAAACTATACATGTGAGATAGTGGCCTCTGATAATGCCGGAAACGATGTGTCCATCAAGTTTAGTTTTGAGGTACGTGGTGTTGGGATGGAAATAAAGCCTACGAAAATATCCCCATGGGTATTCTGGGCTGGACTTATCGTGGCTGTGGTTATCGTGGTTGCAATATCAATATACATGATCAAACTGAGGAGAATGAGGGAATAATTGACAGGGTAGTATGAGTATTGTCTCTTTATCTTTTTTACCCAGATTCCCTACAATGGTCCCTTTGGATCCCTTCTAGATATTCATTTGTTATCCTTTTTATTGATATTTCATGATGCTATATGGAGGCCCAACCACCCGTATGGCGAAAATCATTGGTGGTTCCCTATGCCAGTAGTGCATATCTATGTTTGGTCGGGTCTCTCTGAGGAGGCAAAAAGGAAGATAATAAGTGGTATCACCCAAGTATTTATGGAGCTAGGAATACCAAAAGATGTGGTCGAAGTGATAATCCATGAAGTCCCTAAAGAAAATTGGGGGATAGGTGGGGAACAAGCAAGTGCGAGATTCAGGGAGGCAAAACCTCCCTAACCTACACCCCAATATTTATTGTCTATCCATATAAGTACCTGGATAATAGTGTGTGATCTTCTAGGCCTTATACTATATATAATCCAAGCATTATATCTGGTAGCATTATCTCTAGATCTCCCGGCATTGTTACTGCGAGATACAGGCTGTAGGATTAGTCTGATTGATTGGGGAGAAGACACTATATTTAAATTATTTTCCGTATTGGTCTTGTGGTGTGTTTGCTGTCTCCCATGGATTTGGCGGAGATCCTAGGTAGTATTGATCCTAGCCTTAGAGACCTATTTCTGGTTGGTCTTTCCAGGATATATTCTGATGTTTCCATTATTGATGGGGTTCGTGGGGATATTTTCCGTGCAGAGGGCCTCATCCATTTTGGTTATGATTTCTCTAGGTATGTTGACTATGTAAGACGTGTGGGGAGTGATATTGTTGATGAGTACCCCCATACTGTATTGATATGTATGGATGCTATGGGTCTGCTTGATGTGCTTGCTGGGGGTATTATTGATCTGGGTTTAGGGATCCTTGATATATCTGCTATTGTAGTATCCTATCTTAGTTCTCGCGGCCTTTTTGATACTATATATAGACCATTGTTGAGGCTTGCGCGCAGGGGGGCAAATACGTTTGTGAGGTATGTTATTGGTTTGGACTCCATAACATTCAGGTATTCCATCCATAAGCCAATAAAGATAGCGTTGGGGACGATAATGGAGCTATTTGGGGGGAGGAAGACACCACCCTTTATTAAGGATTGTTTGGCATCCACACTACTCGCTATGTACCGTATGGATGGGCTCTGGGATGAGGCACTATATGGGAAGCTTATGGAGAGGATCAGTGATTTCGAGAAACCAACAGTTTTTCTCCCAACACTACCACTTATAGCCAAGAATATGTATGTTGTTGGAAACAAGGAACTGTTTGATGGAATAATGACCTATATCCTGAGGGTTGTTGGATCTAAGAGAAGGGGTAGGGATCGGATGCTATACCTGATAATTCCCCATACCACAAGGGAGTTTATTGGTGCGTTGAAGCAGCAGAGGCTGTTTGGTGATTTGATCATGGTGTTTGATACTTTTGCTAGGTCAGAAAACTTTACTGATGACCAATATGCCGTACGTTACCTCCTAGACCTATACAACCATACTGGGAATAAGACCGCGCTTATATGTGCAATGAAGTTCAGGGTGAGGACTAGGCCTAGTGAGGAGTCAGAGATCATAAGGATGTTATTGCGGAAACTATCCGATACGGAGGTAGGTTGCCAGGAGTCATACGAACTGGGTTCCCTCTACGCATATAGGATGCTTAGTGATGATTCCAGAGAGCTGTTGGGGTCGTTTATGGGGAGTTTAAAGAATAGGGATGTCCTAAGAGTGTTTGTTCTTGGTTTATACGAGGAGACACTCAGGATGTATCCACCTGAAAAGAATGTTTAGGCTTCCATTCCGAATACTGCTGGCTCCTAGTTACCCATTATTCTGGTTCAGAATTTTTCTCGGTTGCTAAAGGGCGTTGTTTGGGTCCTATATGTCCATGATGCTTATATTGTTTTTTTCTTTTTCTGATTGGTGTTGGCCATGTTTTATTTTCCTATGGGCAGGGAGGAGGCTTTCGAGCCAAAGGTGGTTAAGTGGCTCATCATAGCTAATGGCGTAATGTTCATAATTACCCTCATATATACTCCTCTATTCTATCTCCTCGCGTTGGTTCCGAGCTATGTGTTAAATGGCCAGAGACTCTGGACACTAGTAACACATATGTTCCTCCATGCGGGCTTCCTACACATATTCCTGAACATGTATGCATTATTTATCTTTGGGCCAGAATGTGAGAAGGAGTTCGGGCATCTGGGCTTCCTTATACTCTATTTCACATCTGGGCTTGTTGGGGCTCTACTCCATATATTGCTTACACCAGCAAAGAATACTCCGGCGGTTGGGGCTTCTGGCGCGATATTTGGTGTAATGGCGGCATTCGCAATACTGTATCCTAGGCGTAGGCTTGGTGTCTTCTTCTTTGTTGGGTTCATAGTCCTCCCAGCATGGGCTCTAGTCGTTATATTTGCGATCATAGAGACATTATACTTCATTGTTGGAATCCCAGA
>CAZVPA010000119.1:0-7160 GCA_964628995.1 uncultured Nitrososphaerota archaeon
TATTCGATACGCCTGGGGCAAACCCAGCATCCGGAACATAGACAACATCATGATCCCTAGCAATATCATCCAACAGGAATGGGTCCTGAGGCATATATGCTGAATCAACAACACTAATACCCATCTTGAGAACATCACGACATACCCCAAAACTTATCGAGCCAGGCAATGTACAGCTAACAACATCACTCCCCCGAATAACCATATCCAACTCCTTGAGGACATCAGCCCTCACCGTTATAACACCCTCACCACAGAGCTTTCTAGCAAGCCCTAATCTCTTATCATCAATATCGACAATAACCACCTGATCAAATATCCCACCAATCAAGGCCCTATATGCCACTGCACGACCGACAGGTCCTGCCCCCAGTACTGTTATCCTCAAGCCACATCACCACCAAAATCTGGATACGGAAAATTACCATAAATCTTCCCCCAACGATGGACATTTATGGATATAATCACATACAGTATTCCAGATGAATCTATCTTATTCAAAAGGGAAAAACTACCTTTATTCATTAAGATATGAAAGAGACAGGTGCTACATGAAAAATCCTACGAAAACATCGTATCGGGAGATTTTAGATGGAAAATAATAACTATTCTACCTTTAGATCGCTTAGTTTTCTAATGTTTTCATACAAACTCTCTTGCTATAAAATTTCCAGATTTTTGATTTTCTCTAAGGGGGTCACCATGAAGTTGCTTGTTGAGCCGAGATTTGATCTGTACGTGGACATAATAACAGCTAGGGCAAAATCAGAGGAGAATGTGATTCAGTTGCAATGGGGGGAGCTCGCGGCGAAGCCTCCGGAGGAAATAGTAGAGTTTTTCTTGGAGGGATACAGGAAGGGGAAGATCAGATATACGGCTCCACATGGGGACATAGAACTCAGGGAGGCCATAAGGGATAAGGTCAGGAAAAAGAACAGGATTAATGTTGATGTGGACAATATCATCGTTACTGTTGGGGGTACGGCAGCGATAAACTTTGTCTTCAGGATAATTGCTGGGGATGGTGGATACATAATAATACAGGATCCCTCGTGGTTTGGCTATACTGGAATAGCAAACTATGTTGGTGCTAGGACGATGAGGATACTCGAGATAAAGTATGGTTATGAGGAATTCAAGAAGGCGTACGAGGAGGTTAGGGCAAAGGGAGGCGAGCTCCGGGGGATAGTACTGAATTACCCAGCAAATCCAACGGGTTATGTCTTTGATACCGAAATAATGAGGGAGGCCATTGATTTTGCGGAGGACTACGACATATTAATAATATCTGACGAGGCATACGAGGACTATGTATTCGAAGGGGAACACACAAGTATTGGGTCAATAAGAGGGATCAATAATGTACTTAGTGTCTTCACGATCTCTAAAACATATGCGTTTACGGGGCTGAGGATAGGATATGCTGTCGGCCCAGAAGAGATAATAAATGCCATGGCAACGGCCCAAGTACACACATATATCTCGCCCCCAGCAATAAACCAATATGTGGCTATGAGGATTCTGAGGGAAAACCTCGATAGGCCATTCGTTGAGGAGAACCTGAAACTACTCAGGAAAAACCTCAAGATAGTTAGGGACTTCGTATATGAGAATTCTTGGGAGATGGTGGAGCCGAAAGGAGGAATATATGCATTCATAAGGCTACCAGGAATAAAATCACAAAATTTCGCACTAAAACTCCTCGAGGAGGAGAAGGTTGCCATAGCACCAGGGGTGGACTTCGGGGAAAAATGGACTGACTGGATAAGGATAACAATAGCGAAATCCGAGGAGGAGATTGTTGAGGGGCTAAGTAGGATAAAGAAGCTATATGCTAGATGGATCAAGCCTCCCTGTACATGCTGAGGGAGAAGGCATGAGGATGGTCGACATAACTGGGAAAAAGTATATGGTTAGGATTGCGAGGGCGAGGGGAAGAATAAGGCTGAAGCCAGAAACAATAGAACTGATAAGGATGGGTGCAATAGAGAAGGGGGATGTGATTGATGCAACAAAACTGGTCGTGCTGTCCGCAGTAAAGAAGACCCCAGAAACACTCCCGTTCTGCCACCCGATAGAGATAACACATATAGATACAAGGATAGACCTAGGGGAGAAATATGTGGAGGTAGAGGTAGTGGTGAAGGCGTACTCGAAGACTGGAGTGGAAATGGAGGCACTTGTCGGAGTCGCCACAGCCCTCCTAAACATATGGGATATGGTGAAGAAATACGAGAAGGATCAGACTGGGCAATACCCACATACAAGAATAGAGATGATAGAGGTAGTAGAGAAGAGGAAGATTGAGGTATGAACAATGAGTACCCCAGAACTACATAGGCGTATGGCGGAGATGGAGAAAACAGAGGTATTGTTCGCAGTAATAACCGTCAGCACGTCTAGGTATTTGAGAAAGGCCCAGGGAAAAGAATTATCAGATGAGAGCGGGGACATAGCCACGGAGATGATAGGGGAAGCAGGATTCAGGGTCATATATAGGGACATCATAGCGGACAATAAAAAACAAATACTAGAATCTCTATCAAGGGCCGTAAGGAGGGGGTGTAACGCCATAATATATATTGGGGGGACAGGCATAACGAGGGATGACATTACCGTAGAAACACTAAGAAGAAAATTCCAGAAAGAGATCGTGGGCTTCGGAGAGATATTTAGACACCTATCATATCAGGAAATAGGCCCATCAGCAATGCTATCGAGAACAACAGCAGGAATATACAGAAACACAGCAATATTCATACTGCCCGGATCAAAAAACGCAGTAAGACTAGCACTAGAAAAACTAATACTGCCAGAAATAAAACACATAATATATCTAATAAACAGATAG
This sequence comes from uncultured Nitrososphaerota archaeon, assembly GCA_964628995.1. Lineage (GTDB taxonomy): Archaea > Asgardarchaeota > Njordarchaeia > Njordarchaeales > Panguiarchaeaceae > Panguiarchaeum. The sequence goes on from CAZVPA010000119.1 coordinate 2,852, forward strand.
TCTTTTGGAACCCCTATCAGTCCGTCTACAATTCTATAACTCTCATACTATCTTTTGGTCAGATCTGTGCTCTGTGTTGATCTAGACAATGTGGTCTCCTGAAAACGGCAACAGTTATAAAGGCATAATACCCTATTTATATCTTCGGAGAATAGGTGGTTTAGTTGGATAAAAAAACCAGAAAGTTACCAATAACGATTCTTCCAGTAAAAGTCATTACTGATGTTGAGGGAGAGGTTGGTGAGATAGTTGCCAGTATTCCTGAAGATAGAGGTAATAATGAACAAGAAGAAGATAGATGACATAGCAAAGGCTAATACTGGTTTCTCAGTTGGGCTCCCAGCAATAATACTATCGGACAAGGTCGTAGGAGAACTCCCGCAAATAAGGACACTCATGTATGTATCCCTAGATGTAGCCACACAGACACGCTTTATCTTCCACTACCTAGGGAAAGTGTTGGTGAGAGTAGTTGAGGAGGATAAAGTAAGCGAAAGCATCGCATACGCACTATATTATCCTGGCAGGAAATACTCATTGCTTAGTGACATGCTTCTTGATGATCTAGGAATAGTACTACTGGAACCGGGGAGGGGGTATTGGAGATTTAGGGATGACCCGGAAGACAAGATAAGGGAAACAGTACACAAACCAAAATTCAATCTAAAGGACATACTGGAGAAAGAAGGACTACTATAATGTTATTCATAAATGTTATTCTTAGGGTCCTCGACCCACATTTTTCTCACTAAGCTTCTAGTATTTTTAAATCGGATTATGGAATATTTTTGGGTCTTGTTATCATTTTGGATTGTTTGTACTTTTTTCTTCCAACAATACTCTTGGTGTTATTGTAGTGAGCATAAGGTTGCTTGGGGTATTGATGATATATATGGTGTTCCTCCTATTCATGGTTTGGGTAGGGGCCCCAGGGACCCTAGTATATAGCCCCCTAGGGAGCACATCGTCCCATGAGTGGAGGTTTACTGAGTCATATGGAGTGAGTGTGGAGGGGGTGGAGGCTCCATCACGATTCTTCTCGTTTAGGATTCTTGGGGATGTTGAAGACTATGGTTGGTTTGACCCCTATTATCGACTTGCCGCATACTGGGCACCAGTCATTAGGCAATATGTGAAGAATGATTCCACTTATGGCTATAGACAGGACTATATTACATGTTTCGACTATGACACTAATTGGACTGGGAATGATAATTGGGATAACCTTCCGTATTATCTAGATGCTCTCTATGGATATGTATATTATTCCGTTGTAGAAACGGAAACTCATTATTTTATCCACTACATGTTTTTCCATCCTAGGGATTGGGGGAGAGCATGGTTTAGCCTTGTTCCCGACGAACACGAGAATGATATGGAGGGTATTTTGCTTGTTATTTTTAAGAACGGCTCGGATTATGGTTCTCCTCTGGTAATGGTTACTAGAGCCCACACCGATTTTTATCAATATAGTGCTGATCCTAACGTTAGCGATGGCGTTGCTGATGATGTTGATGGTAGTATAGTTTTTGATGGTTGGCGACCAGTCGTCTATGTGGAGGCACAAGGGCATGGTGTTTATGGGGACGAGGGGAGAGTTGATCAATATTATTCATATGACGATGTAATCATCTATCGCTTTAATGGTAATATTTCTGAGCATCCTGACTATTCTGATCAGAACAATATTTCCTATGCATTGCTTCCAATCATAAGAATACTCTGGCCAAAGGCTCTTAATGCGTCCTTTATTGGGGATGGTAGGATGTATGATCAGGTATTCAACTATGTAAATCCGCGCCTTAATTTCTCAATAGATGTTCCAGCATCCTTTGATGGGGATGATAGTACTGATGGTGGTACAGATAAGGCTAATCCCCCATGGGGTATGCATGATTCAGATTATGATGATGATGGATTGGTACAGGGGGACTGGTTTTTCGATCCTGCTAACTTCACTAGGACTCTATTTTCTATCCCCTATGAGTTTAGTCTTAACTATACATACAATCCGTATGTGAGCGGGGAGGATCCGGAGTTTGTCCCGCCAGACATACAGATAATATCTCCTAGCTCTGGGGAGTATGTCAACAGCTCTGTGGTAAATATCTCATGGATTGTTAATGATAGTTCCTCACTTTATACTCTTAAGGTGTCTGTTGATGGGGAGACAACATATGAGGGTAGGGATGAGGGATACGGCTCAATGATAGTTAATATTGATGATGGCAAACATGAGGTCAACATAACTGCGGTTGATATATGGGGCAACTATAGATGGATATGTAGAGAGTTCTATGTGGATACCGTCAAGCCCCATCTAATGGTTCTACGTCCAGAGAATAACTCTGAGAGCCTATATAACTCCACGGTCTATGTGGAGTGGAATGGGTCAGACAATATAGGTATTGATCATTTTGAAGTAAAGACGGATAATGGGTCTTGGAGCAATGTGTATAAGAATACCTCCATAGCCCTCCATAACTTATCCCTCTACAACCATACAGTATGGATAAGGGCGATAGATCTTGCTGGGAACATAGAGATGGTTTCCATAATCTTCTGTCTAAATCCCTCAAAACCAGTACTGACGAATGGTGATAATGATTCGGATATAGCAATAATGTCAAGCTCGGACATATACCTATCGTGGCATGTAGAGGGAGACTATGACCATGTAGAGATAATAGTTGATAATACTACAACAATAAACGTTGGACACAGGGAAAGCTATTTGTTGAGGGGTCTATCTGAGGGAATCCATAATGTAACAATAAGGGTTGTGTACCCATCAAAGGAATATGTTGAGGAGACATATAGGGTAATGGTGGATAGGACACCACCAACAATAGAATCCGAGTCCATACTTAAACTATCCCACGGTGAAAACAACCTATCAATAAGATGGGATGGGAATGATGAGCTGTCTGGCATTGAGCATTATGAATTATTGTTGCCCTCTGGCGAATGGGTCTTCCTTGGAAATAGGACGGAATACACACTGGATACATCATCGATGGATGATGGGACATACCTCATAGTGATAAGGGCGTTTGATGCTGTAGGGAACTATGGGCAGAAGCCAATAATCATAATTATTGATAGAACTCCCCCAACAGTAGAGATAACGTACCCCCTGAACAATACGTTTCTCTCCTATAGCGACATACCAATAATAATTAATGCTACGGATATGTCAATGCTTTCAAGAATGGAGATATACCTCAATGAGTCGCTGATCATAAATACCACGTTCACACCAAGCTACCTATTAGAGGGACTTAAGGACGGCGTATACATAGTGAAGATAAGGGTATATGATCTATGTGGGAACTGGGCGGAAGATGCGGTAACAATACATATTGATACTGATCCCCCAAAACTTTCGATAGTGTCTCCACGAGACCTAGAAACAATATACTTGAACAACATAACTGTGGAATGGGAAGGGGAGGGAACAGTGGACTACTATGTGAGGCTGGATGACGACCAGTGGATTTTCGTAGGCTCAGAGATGTCATACACTTTTAACAATGTACCTATAGGCATACATACAATATATGTCATGGGCATAGATAGGGCTGGAAATAGAGCCATGTGCCAGGTAATCGTGATAGTAGAACAGCAAGGAAGTAGCCAAAAACTAGATGAAGGACATACCAGTAATAGGCTTAACATCAAGACAAACATGGGTAATATTGCTAATATAACAAGATATCAGCACTCTAGCCATCGGAGGAGTAATGATGGGAAAGCAATAAACACACCACAAAATGAGGTCATAGTGAATAACCAAGTGGACATCGGGGACATCAGAAACCAACACTTGTCTCCTTCTGGTAGTGGTATCATCCACAATAAATTCCAGTTGAGATTCTGTGTTCTCCTTAGAACCCCATCGTATACTGGACGAAATAATCCCAATATAATAGTGGATATTGTTTATCCTAGATATATCTATATTATCGGCTCCACCGTTTTGCAGGGAGACGATATCACCTGAAGATTTGTGTTACTCATGCCATGATAGCCCTCTATATTTAGATTTCTCATATTTCTATTGGTGGTCACAAAAACGGGCGTGGATACCTCTTAGGATTGATCAAGGATGGGAATTTTTATATGTGAAAATAATCTACTATATAGTAGGCTACCCATCGGTAGGCTACTGGAGGGTAGAAAAAATGAGATTCTTTGATCGTGAGAGTGAGTTAGAGATACTGAATAGATTACTGGAGGCGAGTAGAAAGAAAAACATTAAATATCTCAAAATCGCTGAGAAGTCGACAACAGGATTCTGCTCAGAATA
>CAZVPA010000120.1:0-7112 GCA_964628995.1 uncultured Nitrososphaerota archaeon
ACATCTATGACTGTACTCTCAACCTGATAAAAGCTCCCAGCCCTATCCCTACCCTCGACATCTATCCCGACCCTCCCCAATACCTCCCTAAGCTCCCCCATTTCTACGTTATCTGCCTCCTTGGGTATATATTCCCTAATGTCTATGTCTGGCCCCCACCTAGGTGGCTTATCTATGTTTTTCTTTGCTATATCCCTATATTTTTCCCTCCAGCCTGAACCCATATGGTTCACCTCTAAAACGTTTTTCACACATGCTAAACCCGAACTCCAGTATGTGGCTGGTCAGTGTCTTCGCGGGCCCATAACATATTATCCTGCCATTCATGATGACGTATGCTTTTTTCGCATTTACATACCTTGATAGAAACCCAGTGTGGGTTATTATTAGTGCCCCCTTCAGGCCATAATCCATCATCCTCGTTATTGCCTTACCTATGAGCACTATGCTGTCTGGATCAACACCTGAGTCAGGCTCATCAAAGATAACAAACTTGGGGGACTGGAGTGCCGTCAGAAATATCTCCGCACGTTTTCTCTCTCCACCAGAAAAACCAACATTTATTTGTCTATCCATAAGATCCTCTAGCTCTAGGATCTTGGCGAACTCCAAGACTTTGTCTTCGGAGGCAGCATACCTACCCGCTATCTCGTTCGCTAGTTCCCTTAGGGTTATCCCCTTGATTTCTGGTGCGAATTGAAATGTTAATGTTATCCCGAGTTGGACTCGTTTCTCTATGCCTAAATCCGTTATATCATGCCCATAGAACAATATTCTGCCAGCCTCAATCCTGTATTTTGGATGACCAATTATCGCCATGGCTAAGGATGTCTTCCCACTACCATTTGGGCCTAACAGGAAGTCTATATCCCCAACATCAATATCAATATTGACACCCTCAAGGATGCTCTTCGAATCCACGGAGACCCTCAAGTTCTCTACGGATAACATCTTCATGGGGACACCAAAAACTACTTTTAATTAAGCATATTTTAAGTTAGGAATATTCATAATACCCCACTAGGAGCTTAGTTTTGAAGAAACCACATATATAGGATAACCACACTATTATCCCTAGACTTCCCCGATTGGTGGCCCCCACACTATCTATGTCACGGAAGTATCATTAATGCCTCCCCACAAACATGCTTTCCATACCAAGATTTCCCAATATAGTTGAGGAGATCCCACGTATTTGGATATATTATGACTATTACATATATTATTGATTGGGCCTGTGTCTGGGATGGAATATGCGTATGCCCGCCTTCCACAAGAAGTCGAAAAATTCATCCATATGGGGATGTTCCAGACAGCTAAGAAACTAATAGATAGACTCCTCAGAAAGGAAATTCCAGACGACCTTAGGAGGAGACTTGAGTATGAATTGGAACGGATAGAACGCCTGAAGAAAGACTATAGTATTACCGAAAAAGAGGCGAAAGAAATCCTTAGGAAGGAAATACCTGGGTTCAGCAACAGGCTTTTCGATGACTGGATCAAGAAGGGATACCTCGACTTCATAATTATTGATGGAGAAAAATACTTCTATAGACGCTTCCTTTGGAATCTACTCTTTCTCTGCGATGAGGACATATGTGTTAAGGCGCGAGAAAAAAGAGATGGGCAGAGGGGAAAAATGCGGAGAAGCCTTAGAGAACATATTATGGAGATCCAGAGCACTGATATGGAGGGCTATATCTTGCCTAGGAGAGTACATGTCATTATGACTGTGAGGCTTAGGCCTGGCCATGTACCAGAAGGGGAGACCGTCAGATGTTGGTTACCATTCCCAAGGACCGATCAGCAACAAAGAGACATAAAGCTCATAATGGCAAAGCCAGAAAAATATGTATTAGCCCCACCAGACCATCCCCAAAGAACAATATACTTCGAACATAGGATGCCTAGTGATAGGCCATTGGAATTTAGTGTCGAGTTCGAATATACAATACATGCATTCCACCTCAAGGTAGACCCCAAAAGAATAAAGCCATACAATGAGGAATCAGACCTATACCAGAGATATACGAGGGAACAACCACCCCACATAGTGTTCACTAGATACATAAAAAATCTAGCCAGAGAGATCGTTGGGGATGAGGAGAACCCATATCTGAAAGCAAGAAAGATATACGAGTGGATAATTAGGAACATGACATATACCTATGTTGCGGAATACTCAACATATGAGAGCATATGCGAGTATGTATCAAGAAACCTCAGAGGAGACTGTGGATTCCACGCAATACTCTTCATAACGCTATGCCGGGTGGAGGGGATACCAGCTAGATGGCAGAGTGGCTGGTACGCAAACCCCACAGCTAATGGACCATCCCCCCACGACTGGGCCCAGTTCTATGTGGAGCCGTACGGCTGGCTATATGTGGATCCATCATTCGGCCGTGGCTGGCTACGAAGGGATCCAAGAATATCTGAGTTCTACTTTGGGAACATTGACAACTTCAGAACAATATTTAATGTTGACATAATGACACAGTTTTGGCCACCGAAGAAATATCTTAGATCTGACCCCGTGGATAACCAAAGGGGAGAACTTGAGTGGGATGGGGGAAACATATACTATGACTGCTTTGAGTATGAGATGACATATGTTAGGGAACAAAATCTACATTAAGGAATGCCCATTCGAATATCTCTAGGAACTTTTTCTTCCAGTCGTCTTTCCCAACATATTCAAGCAGTTTTTCGGCTGGTGTTTTCCCATCAGCCACAAATCCCCTGAACTTATTGATTACCTCCTTAACCCTATTACTGGCTTCCGACAATATGTCTATATATTCTCCCAGATAATCAATAAGCCATAGGAGGGCATCCCTAACACTCATTTTCTCATATAGGAATCTAGGCCACGGTTCACCATCTATATGAGGAAGAAGCGACCTTGATATGGGTATTGTCGTTGCCTTGAAGCCATGTTTAAGCACCCTATTCCTCATTAACCATACAGCCCTATATATTGATCTATCAACATTCTTCAGTACCTCTTGGTTCTTGGCTGTGAAACGACCAAGTGCGGCTATTATTATCCATAGAGCCCTCATTATTAGTAGTGATGGAACAACATCAAAGGCTCTTATCTCGACGGTTGATTTCTTACTAAGCATAAAGTATGCCTCCTCCTTTGTTAGGGGGGCTATGTCGAGTAGACGGGGATTATATGGGTATGGGTGGTGGGTACCAAATTCTGTCGATATACGCCTCATCTCAGCAAGGATGTTATCGAAATCGTATGTCTCCTCCTCTATATATGCTGGAGGGAAGAGTGCTGTCGCCATTATATATCTATCGCCCAGAAAAGCCCTAGGTTTCCCTGCGATAAAGCCACTTGACATTGTTGATGGTAGAAGGATTAGGTATGTCATCGTGTAGACATGGTAGTATGGGAGTCTCTCCTGCCGTCTGAGGAACCCTCCTCTCCAAGAGTAATGATAATGCATGGCACATGTCTCGCCTGGCCGTATATGGTGTTCTTTCCCCATTGATGGCGGGGCTGCTATTGGGCAGGGATATATACCTCTCTCGCTGGCGTCTTTCCAGAGCTTGCTCAAGAATCCATGTATTTCCGCTGTAAAGAGATCAAACTCGTTGTCCCAGAAGGGCTTAAAGTTTATTTCCAGCATTGATGGATATAACTCCTTAACGACCCTAGTAAGTCCGAGCTCTAGACCGCGTGTACCCCTCTCTGTCTTTGGTATGAGTTTGGATACTCTCCTAAACGCACTTATTGGCTCTAGGTTTTCATTCAACAATAATAGTTCTACTTCTAGACCCAATAGTCCCCTATCACGCATCTATGCCCACCCCTCATCAACATGTCTGAAGTCTGCGTACTCCCTACATTTCTTAATAAGTCCTAGGGGGGTTCTCGCTGTGATTATTCTTCCTCCAAATACCTTTGCCACGAGTCCTAGGTTGGAGAATTCTTCCCCACCTATCCCAACCCAGAATGTTCTCCAGACACCATTAGATGCCTCCGCAAACTCTTGGGCGATCTCTCTAATCCTATTCTCATTTACGGCCGGATCTGATGCCTGTATTATTAGTAGGCTGTTAAGTGCGGAGCCACCTAGGCCTCTCCTTCTGAAACTTCCAATTATTTTCTGTAGGGCATTCTCTAGGTTTGGTTCCTCAGTCCTACTGATTATCATGTCTGTTACAAAGTTTGGTATAAGTTTTGTCATGAAGCCCCTTAGTTTTGGGTCTATCGTTATCCAGTTCAGCAATATGTCTATATCCTCGGCATAGCTGAAGATCGCCACCGTATTTACTTTTCTCAGATTATATTCGAGAAGTATTTTGGATATCTCTTTCGCGATATCTATTCTCCTACGCCCCCTCCAAGGCCTCAGCATTGCGATGCTCCCATCAATGGCCACTGCTAGGTTTGTTGGTCCAGAGAAGATGAGTCTTATCTTTGTTCTTCTTGTTATCTCATATACCTCCCCCGGAGCTACTTGATCAACTATATCAATAACTCTGACCGATGTCCTAGGTGATACTGGGATCTCATCATCTATTGTTATGTGTATCGAATTTGTCTCCCTGAAGTAGTTTAGCCAATCAAAAATGTTGCCGACTACAAACAATACTACCTCTTTTGCTTCCTGAGCTTCCCCCACTAGGCGGAATGTTCTTTCCTCCCCCACATATGCCCCAAGCCTATACATTATTGTCATTGGTAATGCTATCTCCCCCAACTTCACGAGGTCTGATAGTTCAACTCTGAGGGGAGCTATACCAAAGTCAGCATCTATTATTATATCCCCATTCTTTATTCCGAGTTCTCTAGCAGTATCTGGGTTTATCCAACAGATGTTCCTGTGTACATCCTTGCCATGAGACACCCTCAGCCTAAACATCATCACTCACTCAATATAGGGAGACAAAAAATTATTATAAGGCTCCAGCCCCCGCGTCTTCCAAGACCTATATATCGCTAGGCCACCGAAGACTAAAACAACTATTGTCGCTATCCCAGAGGACACTACCATTGCTAGGGATGAACTATTCATCATAAGGAATATGTTTAGTACTGTAACGAATATGAGGAATATTGTAGCTATCTTTATTCGGGTTCTGCCTTTGGAGTCCCTCATTAGCCAAGGGAGTATTAGAATGAATATTCCACCACCAGCATTTCCGGCTATCCCTAGAGCGTCAGTAGCAAGCCTTGCTACATTGTATATTTCCGATAATGACACAATAAATGCTATTATTGACGTAATAAATACCCAGAGCTTGCCCATACCTACCCCAGCATCTATGTTTAGCCTCTCTGCGAGAGTATCTGTAAAGCCCATATATGCAACCGAGACCGATATTAGAGCAAAAATGTTCGCGACAAGTATCGTGGCGTATCCGAGCCAACACAATCCCGCATATATGAGTTGATCTGAGAGAGCTATAAACGCATGCTCCCTACTCCTATCCGCCACCATCAATATCCCGGGGTTTACTGACAAAATTACTAGTATGGTGAATGTAATGTAAGTAAGCGTCGAGAGAACCATCGCCATCAGGACTGCTTTTTTCCCTCTCCCAAGGTTATTAGCGATCCATCTGTAGGCTAGGATGTTATATACGCCAGAACCAACATACATAAATATTATTATTGTCAGCGAGTACACCATTGCTGTTATGTCTAGAGGCCTTAACACGATACTACCCATGATCCCGGCACTCATGAGGATCAATAGGAATGCGACTATTGGGATCACTAGGATGAGGGATACCTTTAGTATTGTTAGGTATGATGAGACCTTATGGTAGGGCAGTATGTCGTCCACATCATAAATATCGAATGATATACTAAATACCTTCTCGGGGAAGAAAAAACCAATTACCAGCGATAGTGCATAGAGGGAGATGCTAGTGATTATGTCGAGAAGGATATTCCTTATCATTCCAACAAGGCCTACCGCTAGGATCCATAGGGATATCATCAGCAAGAATTTTAGTGTAAAGGACTCCCTGAGGCTAAAATACCTCCTTCTGATCCTTGCCAAGTAGAAGGAACATAATAGGATAATGGAGATGACAACACCACCTATTATTACGAGGAGAAAATCTATTTCCCGTCCAAGAATAACCGCCAACATCACTATACTCTTCATGCCATAGGTAACATAGACAACATCTGCTGGGATCACATATAGCATCAATCCAAGTGTGAATGCGACATGGCCAAACTTCCCTAGGCCCGACCTCTCCATGGCATAGTCATAGAGGTAAAGCCCAGGGGGTACCTTTGCAGCACCCCTTACCGACCAGCCAATACTATCTATTATTCTTACATATATCCTATGAAACACCACACCAAAAAATACTAGAAAGAATAAAAGGAGCGGGAGACCTAAGTCTCTGGCGACGAAGGGTAATGCAAGAATTCCACCCCCAATTATTATTCCAGAGATATAGAAACCAAGTAGGATGTCCCTACGATCCATATGTTATATCCCCAAAAACCATCTAATTCTAGGATATTTTCCTTATAAGGGTGGGGACTACTCGTATCTTAGAGCAACAACAGGATCAAGCTTTGAGGCCCTCCACGCTGGGTATAATCCGGAACCTAAGCTGAGTAGTATTGCCATTAGGCCCACTTTTATGAAGGTGAATGGGACAAATATTGGTTTTATTGGTAGATTGAGACGGGACAAGAAAACGATAACTAGGATATTTGACAGGACCACACCACATATCATTCCAACTACCGTGCCGATTATCCCTATCAACAATGCCTCATAGAGGAACATCCTAAGTATGTGGCTATTCTTAAACCCTATTGCCTTAAGAACCCCTATCTCCCTTATCCGTTCAATCATTGATGTATAGAGAGTCGTTATTATCCCTATACCCGCAACTAATAGTGATACTGCCGATATGGCCCCGATGTAGAGATCTATTGCCCCCAAGATCCTATTTACTGTCTTTATTATTTCTTGGGGACTAACAACCCTCAAATTGTACTCGGTCGCGATCCTCTCTGCTGTTTCATTCACCATAGATTCATTCTTAACGATGACATATAATGTATCATATCCATCTGCCTCAAAGAAATCCATCGCGGGCTTCAACGGCATCCACAC
>CAZVPA010000121.1:0-1389 GCA_964628995.1 uncultured Nitrososphaerota archaeon
CTTTTTTAGATTTTAAGCGATGAAATTACCACCATTCTTGTGTTCCATGCTACGCAATTATGATACTATGAGCATTTAGAGCACTATATTTAATTATCTCTGGATATCCTGAATGCAATAACATATCCCTCATCTTTACGATAAGTCTTAATACTTTGCTCATCGTTGTTTCATCCCGTTATTTTGATTCAGATCTAAACCGTCACCATGTGTTCTTATCAAATCTATCATATAGGACTATCCCCAGTATTAGATATATCAATGCAGGAAAAATGTATAGAGTACATTTCTCCAAGAACACTAGGGCTGTAATGCATGAAAATAACGAAAGAGCGAGTGGGCCGCCCAGATCCAGCGTTATGACAAGACTCATTGGAAAATGGTAAAATTCTCTGCCAAGCCTATTAGCGAAGAGTACTGTAGTGGGGATCCAAACGACAACCTGAATGATGAAGAATTTTGGGGGAATTAGGGAGACAAAGCGATACATAAAAAATATCGCGCCTCCATAGATCGCAGATAATAATACTAAGACTGGAACATTTACTGGTCCGTATCCAAGTATATAAGATAGTAAAACGAAAAGAAGAAACATTGCGATCCAAAAAATAGAAATGGCTACAGGCTCCATCACACCGCCAAGTGGAAGGAGTATACTTGCGATAAACATCAATGGGAAGTGTGCAAAAGAAACTATCTCCAAGCTCCTAATCCTTGTGGTTCCCCTAAAATGTATGTCGTCATGGTTTTTACCGCAATAACGCAATATAAGCTCATACTCATAACCCATAACAGTACCCGCACCGAAACTCACGACGCGCTCCGCATATACTCCGAGTCTTTGAAGTTCTAGAATCTGATTTTTCGGTATCTTATCCGAGGGAAAAGCCAAGAAGCTCGCCCCAAATGCTACAGAGGAAAGAGTCATAAAAAGTGAGTACCCGAGAATAGATTTAAGACAAGAGAACACAGACAAACCAAAAAGATGAGCCAGGGTAGCCATATAAACCAAAGGATACATGAAAAAGGCAAATAACAATATCCCCAACCTACCACTCAGAGAATTTATAGGATAATAGTAGAGCGTAGGTATCAATAGTCCGAAAAGGAGGAATGCATACAGGAACGAGATCAAATATATTCTGTACAAGATTGTGTCCGATAATATTTTGCTTACATTTCTGCTTAGGACTTGATCAGTCAAAACTAGGGATATCAGGCTTGACATCATACCGAAACTATAGACCCCCGAAAGGGACATGATCCCGCCAAGTCTGACTTTTTCAAGTTTTCCATATTTCCTCCTCAGTTCTATGAGTGGTGAAGCATCTTTGAGCCTGGGGCAACATGATAATTTCACTTCCCTCAGATTCTCAAGGGATTGAAGTG
>CAZVPA010000121.1:1399-7070 GCA_964628995.1 uncultured Nitrososphaerota archaeon
AGCGAGATCGTTCACCCGAGTACCACCAATGTTTAGACTCTCCAATTTTTTCAATTTAGCGAGAGGAGATATATCTTTAATCCGCCAACATCCCTCCAAATCTAGTGTTTTAAGGTTGTTGAGGCTCGAAAGCGGCGTCAAATCGTTAACATCCGTAAGACTCAGGTCTAGATACTCTAAGTCGGTTAGCTTAGATAATGGTGATAAGTCTCTTATTTTTGTCCCACTAAGGTCAAGCCACCAAATTTTTCCTCCACAAATCTTGTAGTGTTTCCACTCTTCAAGGCGTTTTCCTATTTGCTTTTTTAGTTCCCTCACTACCTTAGCTTGTGTCTCATCGAGCACTACACCGCACCTTTTATTTAGCTTCAACAATTATTCTCCTCTATTATATAATATACTCTCCTCGAATAAAGAACGACATTTTCCATCACCATGTTTCCATTCTAAGAACATCCCACAAGAAGACGCCAAGTGTTAGATACCACAACGCGGAGAATATATATGTTTCAGGATGTTCTGGGCCTACCAGAATAAATACTGCTACTATTATGGAGAGTGCTATAAGAAGCCAGTGAGAGTGTAGGTCGATGGGACTGCATACGAAGAAATGTTTATGTAGCTTATAGATGAGTACCCCGATGGTTGGAATCCAAATTATTGGTTGCAACGCATAGAAGGTTCTGAGAGGTACATTAAAGTGCTCTTTGGTATAATCAATAATCACGAATAGTGGAATGATACCAAGAAACAATGCGATAATAAGATTTAGAAGTCTTGTAGGTTTGACGTCGGTAACTATAAGTATTAGTAGTGGCAAAAGATATATAGATACCAGAAAGAGAATTATGCCCAGAGAGATAAAGAAACTACCTAGAAGATACATTATACTCGTTATAAAAATTAGAGGAAAATGAAGAAAAGAGAGCATCCTGAGCCTATATTTATCAAATAAAATATTACAGCAAAGAGAGTGAATATTATTAGTCATGGATGAACTACGCTCTCCATAAGTGGTTATTAAGCCACATTTTTCAAGAGTATTTATTGGTATATTTCCTATACCACGAACTACTCGTTCCGCACGTACACCTAATGCTTGTAGTTCCAATATCTGGCACTTAGGCACACGGTCAGGAATAGCCATAAGAAAGTCTAGTAGTGCCGAGAAAACTGTCATAAAAATAGACCAGATAATTATGGTGTGTGTCGATATTTCAGCTACATATGGACTAAGATAATGTGAAAGTATTGTAGTGCAACACAACACATATGTGATAGGGGCTTGGATCATTATAATTATTCTCTTCCTTATTGAGAAGACTAAATACCCATACAATGTTGGTATTAGAACACCAAATATCAAGAATGCACATAGAAATATTAATGCATAGATTTGATACAGAAATTTTGGGGAAATAAATGCTCTAAAATTCTGTTCAATGATACGCATCATGATTACTGAGTACATACTTGCAACAATACCATTGCCAAAGACTATACCGAATGAACCGCTTCCACCAAGAGAGACTTCTTTGAGTTTATTATACTTTCTTCTCAGTTCTATTAGAGGAGATATATCCCTCAATCCCGATAAGCATCCAACAAGATCAAGTGCTTCAAGATTCTCAAGTTCGACCAAGGGAGTCAAGTCTCTAGCCCTTCTACAACCCCTCAGTTTGAGCACTCTAAGCTCTTTAAGCTCGGATAAAAATGATAGATCATTCACATTTGTCCAACTTAGATCTAAGTATTTAAGTTTTTTGAGCCTAGCGATGATATCGAAATTTTTGATCTTATCAAAACCAGAGAGGTTCAGATATTCCAAATCCACGAGATTTGCTAGTGGTGATAAATCCCTAATCTTTAGATCACTAAGATCCATCCACCACAATTTGCCGCGCCATACTTTATAGTGTCGCCATTCTTGTAGCTTAGCTTTTGCTTGCTTCTCGATTTCGATAAGTGCTTTAACATGCTTGTTGTTTAATGGCATAAAAAGACCACCAACATGGAAACAAAACTAAATGATAATATTAGCAAGTTGGCCTAACTTAGGAGTGTATAAAGTATTTAAGATCCCTCATGCTCCAAGATATATACTTATAATCTCTAGGCCTTTTCTTTTCTCCTCATCCTTTGCATGTATGAGACGATATATGATATATCCAGTGAATGCGACAGAAAAGACAAGAAGTAGGATGTCAAATTGGATTTCGCCAGGCCATAGATCTACCTTGAAAGTAAATGATGAGTTTTTAGCCAATATACATACTGGACTTAGATGGTCTCTGATGCGCTTAAATACATAATAGATATCTCCATGCGTAACATACCATACAAAGCCAACATAGCCAACTAGCCTATAAGATATATTATAACTCTTCCCAAAACGGAACAAAACACCATCCCTACTGTACCCCATGAATCCCAAGCATGCATAGGAGAAAGTGTCAGAGTACCAACATCCACTTTTATTTGACACATACGGAACCCATCTCCCAAATAGCCCAGAGAAACCGGGGTGCCCATACATCAAATTTCCACATGGCCTAAAAATCTGTGCATGTTTAGGAACACTACTCGTATCCTCGAATCCAAGAGCAGCCCAGCTAATTGTGTTGTCAGCATCCCAGAAAGCCAACAGAATATATAATCTTTGAAGTTCACTATCAGATTTATCTGTATTTATTGAAGCCTCCACATATATATCCAACTCATTATGGTCCCTCATATATGCCGATATCCTTAATGTACCGTTATTCCATTCAGTCGTTATATTATCTATAGAGCCAAACTTTGTTATCGATAATACATATTCTAGGCCATACCCTTTGATTTCTGGATCTGGGATTATTGTTCCAGATTCATTCTTGGATTGACATAGAAATACTGCCAGCTTTAGATCTGATAAGTTATCATCATCAGCAATATTTATTGTCCAATTAGCCCTATAAGCACCATTTGTCGCTATATTGTAATAGCTAACACTTATGCTGGGTGGGAGGGGCGAGTTTCCGAGGGGCACATATTTCTGGAGCATGTAAATCGAGTCACCTATATGTGCTAGAAAAAGCAGAATAATGAATAGTACCGCTATATCCACTACTTGCTTCTTGTGTCGTTTGGAGTCTACTTTTTTCTTTTCAAGTATATGAACGCTAGTCCGTCGGTATGTTTGGGGTATCCTTATGGTAAAGTTTATCACCCTGAAGTTGTCGGGTACGCATCCCTTCTCACATAATTCTACAAAAACTTTATCGTCTATCTGCTTAATCCTTCTCCGTACTCCCCTTATTACGACTTCTATATCAATCTCAACATCAAGCTTTAGTGAAAATATGGAATGCTGTGAGGTGAAATATTGAGCCAAGTCACAAATATCTCCCCAGAAAAGTTCCCTACCGCAAAATGTGACGATGGCATTATGGTCTACACATCTTTTTTCACCATATAGCCTAGCTATAAAGGTCATCCAAGTCTCATCAATTATGCGTCTCTTTAATAGTGAGGCCTCGGTCAGGAGAGCAATATGGATAAACATTACTAGAAGAATGAGGAACACGAATTTTGAGAGACCAATGAATAGTACACCATTAAGTGTCGTTGTTGCGATGATGCCAAGGTTTATGGACCAAACATAGTAATGCCTAGGATTAAGTTTTGGCTCAATATCAGGGATTGAAGCGATAAAGGAACCAATAATAAGGCATAGCATAACACTTATGGGTAGAACGAATAAACTCCATGGTGGCCTATCGAAACTATATTTATATGTCCGCACAAAAAACATAATTGTCGGTAAATAGACAAGAAATCCAGCAAGGGAAACTATTACTGTTGTGAAAATTTTCTGCCCCCTCGTCGGCTTATATGTACAATACCACGAGTCTACCCTTGGAGTTAGGACAAACAAGTAATATCCAATACTCCCTATAACTATCGTTTGGGATATACTATACGAGATTATGGTCATCGTTACATGGCGAATATACACAAATTTTGTGGCAAAGAAAAACATGAAACATGACAGAAGTACTGATGGAATAAGAGCGATGAAAAAGTATAGCTTGATAATTTTTCTTCCCCGATACCTCAATGCTGTAGCGTCGATTATTGGTTGCTCTGACTGCTGGCTACCGACCATATAAAGGCCCCCACAGTTGCTATTAGTAGAACAAAATTAATGAGTGATGCCCATGAAAGATATTTCTTAATCCAGCCAAAAACCTTGCCATTCTCCCATGTAAATAGCCCTTGCAGAATTTTTTCGTTCCACGAAACACTTATTGCTTTGAATATTCTTGTAACAAATTTTCCAGTAAGCCATGAAGTCATACTAATTAGTGCTTCTTCAAGCGGTATATCCAGCCACATAGAAAGCATATAACCCATTATAGTCGAGCCGATCAACATGCCAATCGCCACAATTATCGTGGTTCTATACCGTGATTTCCACTCATCTACAAGTTTTTGGTTAAGCTTCTGTAGCTCCATACCAAGCTTATTTCTCTCATTTATTGATTCCATTGTGGCAAGATAATACTCATCAAACAATAGAGCAAATGACAAAGTAATTATCAAAGCATCTAGATAACCAAGGCATCGACCTTTATCATTGGATGTCATCATTTTATATATAATATTCAGTACTGTAAATACAAATGAAATAGTTGTGCTGATATAAATTAAATGGACAAGATAACTATACTGACCAGCAAGATTTGCCGCTATAGCCAAAGGCAACATTGAGGCGTGCCATGAATATTCAGCTAAAAGTAGCGTCACTAATGTATCGATAAAGCAAGCGAATGCCTCCATGCCGAGAATCTCATCGGAACTTTGTTTGTTCTCAATTTTAATATATCTTGTTTGAAGACAACTTTTTACTATATCACTATAGATAGCTAAATTACCTTGAACTTCGAAATCAAATTTTAATTGAAAGAAAGCCGACAGTGATATATCAAAGCATAGGTAGGGTAAGGATTGTTCTTCAAAACCTAAGTCAATGCAGATTCCAAGAGACAAATGTGGAATCTCGAGTCCTAATAGGTTATCATAGAGGTACTTCACTACAACACAGACACACAGGTCTATTGATGAGATAGTATACTCAACACTAAAGCCACCTGTCACATCCTCAACCTCAATAATCTTACTTATAACTACCTTCAAACCTGCTAGGATCATCTTAAAGAAGTACCCGACAATCTCCGCTATGATTTTCGGTATGAACGTAAACATTTTTGCTACTTGCTCTATGTAGTCCATGATCTTTTCTAGGAGCTCCAGCCCCCACTCCACTACCTTCTCTAGAAGCTCTGCTATGAACGATACCCCCGCTACGAACAGGTTCCATAGTGTCCTCCCAACCTCCACTATTGTGTTCACGATCTTTGCCCATATTGGTGTTGCCGGCGACTCTTCTGGTGGTAGGCTTGGCCCCCTGTCTGGTAGGTCGTGTAGGGGTATCATCCTTATTATGCTTCCCGGCATTATCCATGTTGGGTATGTTGTGTGTTTTTGGGCTATTGTTGCGTCGCTATCGTTTACTAGTAGCATGCTTATTATGTTGTTGTATAGTGTTTCTGTCGCACCTATGAATGTTATTAGTCCATATATTCCCTTGGCCACTTCTCCCTTCCCGAAACCGGTTATGTTTGCCTCC
>CAZVPA010000122.1:0-7066 GCA_964628995.1 uncultured Nitrososphaerota archaeon
CTTTTCTGCGTTGGGTCGAGAATATTCTTCACCATATATTATTATTAGACATACCAGTAGTTGCTTCTGTCATCATTTAGGTTAATGTGGATTTTTGTGTTCTGGGGGTGTTGTTGATGTGCCATTTAATGGCAAAATAAACTATGATATAGATTGGGTGCTTTATATGGGGTATTATGGTTATGATGTTTGTGGTATTGTTTTGTTGGTGGTATTGGTCGCTGAAGTCATCTATCTGATGATCTATGTGTTTTGGTCTGTGGGTCTCTGTATACTTTTTGGTTTGCCCCTTCCAGCTATTCGCTGGTTTAGTGTGTACTCTGGTATTTATATCTCATCGAGGCTGTGGGTGTTGGGGACTATATTCTTGGGGGATGCGGAGGTTATTGATTGGAGATCCGTCCATGTTATCTATTAATTAGTGGGCTGGTGGTCATGTATGGATGAGAAAAGCACTATGTTTATTTCGAGGGACTTCATTATTGTCTGGCTGATACCACCAACACTATATGAGTATACACTTGACTCCTCTGGGGGAGTATATGTTTCTCTAAGCCAATCCTTCGTGGAGTTCCATGGGGACACATATGGGAATATTGTTGATGAGCTCAGAATAATCCATGATATCTGGCCCAAGTGTATGAGTCCTAGGAGGAGGGGGGAGGACATCATACGGTTTAGGTTTCTTGGGAGGTTTAGGGAGCACCTCCATAGGGCATACTTCCTATCCAGATTGGCGAGGAGTAAGGGCTCGCTACTAGTATCGTGGATTATTGCTAGGGAGTACATACTTAGGCTTCTGCGTGAGGCCCGTAGACATGATTATTTCCCACTTGGGGTTGAGGCTAACCTGTCGGATAGTGTTGAGATAACCCACGAGGTACTTGGGAAATATGGGCTTAGAATGTCATTAGGGGATTTTATGGGCCTCCTGCCAGAGGGTTCTGGTGGGGTTGCTAAATATACTGATGATGGAATACATGTTGTTGTTGGCCCCTCAATAGAGTATATGCGTGATATAACGTCAGACATGACCCCGGAGAGGTTTAGGCTTATGGAGCTGATCTGTTTGAACGCACCAGTACATGCGTATACACTCACTAGGATGGGGTTTCATCTTCTCTGGAGGAGGAAGTCGTGGGTTTATCGATCCGTGGAGGTACTGGAGAAATATGGCCTCGTCGTGAGGGCTATAGGTGTCCGCGGAAAGGAGGCTGGCAGGGGCAGAGCAAGAAAAATAATATTACCGACATGTATTGCTTGGTATTATGCGCCATGTCTATTGGAACTAACCAATCCAAATACTACCCTACGGCTTAGGGAGAAACCACGGGAATTCTCGTGCGTTATGGGCTTTAGGGAGGATGAGATATTCCATGAGCCAAACAGAAAAACGCTTGATGAATTCATTGATAGGGTATCAAGGCTTGGTGTCAGGATCTCAAGAGGCTCCCGGAGCATAGTGCTAGAAATCATTAGGAATGTGCCATGCCCCATACTTAGGCGTGCCCTAGAAATACTCTATGACCTCATGGAGAAGGCCGCAATAGCTAGAGGTACAGAGATCACAATAAGTGGGAGAAAAAAAGAGAGATGGAGTGCACTAGAGCTAATAAATAATGTATGTAGGCTGTTGAGAATACCCTTCAGTATAGAGCCTGAGGACATAGATTAGGAAACGATTGCTGGAAGACCTGCTGTTGTATGAGCATTAGCCCTATGATTTATCTTACTGGGTGGTTGCGCGAAAAAGCCAAAGCGAGTGCTGGTTGAAAAATAGAGCTTGATTAGTGATATGGAGATAAAAAGGTAAATAGATGGATACCCTATACGGCGTAAACTAATACCTCTTTCCAGTTGTCTGGTCTTTCTATGAATGCGTAGAGTACTCCGTATAGGATACTCTTGTCTTCCTTTACGGCCTTTGCCGGTTCTTTGGACCATATTCCTCTCTAAGACTACTTGGTCGCCTAGTAGTATTATGAATAGGCCAAATTTGAGGTAATTAAAAATGTAATCCCTGTGGGAACATATTAGAGATCTAATACAAATAAAACATTATTGACTAATTTCTTAGTGAACAGTCTATCTCCTTTTTCCTGATACTAGGTTCAATGCTTCTTTGAGACGTTCCCTATCCACGGTTTCATCAAGTAGCTTTACTAGATCCTTGAATTCAGTATAATTAGCTATATACTTGAGTGCCACTTTTTGGTTGGAAAATTTCCTGATAGGAATCTTCTGACTCAGCTGTTTACCCAGTTCTGCCACACGATTTCTTATCTTCTCATCAATATCTTTCCAGCTAAGGCCTGCTATGATGACTGCCAAAGTGGGTCTTGCGAATTGGTGATGTATGAAAGTTCTACCTTCCATAATTACCTTATATGCGAGGTAGTTAAGTATTGCCACATAATAATGAGCTTTATTTTCATCGTCGCATTCTATTGCGGAAACATGAGAATCTAATATTGCTAGGGGAGAGGGTTTAATAAAACAGGCTGTAAATGCCCTGTCACATCTATATACTACATAGTAAGAATCTTCATTTAATGTTTTTAGAGATTCTGGCTGCTTCAATTCATTCATTAAAATACTAATCTTTCTTGCATCATCCGATGGTATTTTCATGGCATTTGCTTCTAATGATACTTTAAAGAATTCACATAGATACCTAGCCCCGCGATTCGAAAGCAAAATTGGTAATGATCTGTTAAGACTAAATGGATTTATCATTCCAACGTAAATTAGCTCGTATATATGAACTCCATATTTACGCAACCAGTCTATCGGAACGCGTAACTTTGTTGTTATTCCATATAATCTAAATTCAAATTCGTTGTTGTCATATTTATGCTCCTCTAGAACAAGGCCAGCGTAGGGCTCTCCTCTACCGGTTTCGCCTCCTAGAAGCCCCATTATGTACTGACCCTTCGGAATAACTTTTCTAACTCCTAGTAACTTAGCTATCTCTTGTAGATCTTGAGTAAAATAAAGTAATGAAGGCGTTATGTACTCATCATACGTCATGTCAAGAACTTTAGCCTCAATTAAATCAGCTTTCAGATGAAGACTTTTACTATAAATCTTCCTATACTTATCTGGTATATTAATTATAAGGAGTCTTTGCTTTTTCATATCTCTCACCTTTCTTAACTATGACTAGTGCAGGATATATACCGTGTTGAAAAGCATCATAATCTATATCTACGAGTTCTAGTTCGCCATCCCAATCTTTCAAAACAGCGTATGTGGCTATAATGCCAGCTGGCATAGGACTTTTGTGATAGAATGCCTGCTCACGGTTCATAACAAAGGCACACCCCTTCTCAGCCATACTAAGTGCCTTTGCTAAGGCTGCTGTGGCGATGTCCGAACCAGACACTATCTGTGCCACTCTCCTTGATACTTCTGGAAGTTTTTCCTTTACAATGGATACAAGTTCTCCTCTCACTTTATCTGCGTATGGTGTATTGAACTCCGTTGTTGGTATCCATGGTGGGTTAGTTACTATAATATCTACCTTCAGGCGTGGCAGTATTAAGGGCACATATATAGATGTGAGTACGAGGCTCCATACACTATTTCCACCATATTTGATTATAAGTTGAGCTAGCTTCTTGGCTAAACCATTTTTCCTTACGTGATCGAGAAATATCTTTGCTAGGTGTGTTTTAAGTTTTTCTAGGAATCCAGTTAGATAGTAATCAATTCGCTGAGTTAGGCATGTTTCATCAAGTTTGCATTCATGGTATGCATATCGAAGGGCTTTAGTCAAGCAGTTCTCTATTTCACTAAAAACATTAAGAACATCTAATGCTTCACCAAGCTTAACGACATTAAAGTTAATTAGCATTGCCAGATAATTACGTGCACTCTTGAATAAGACTGCCACTTCGGGTATGCTAATGGCCCCACCTCCAAACCATGTGGCGAGTGTATCTGTATGGTATATGTGAGGTGGAATCTGTGGCACCTTGTCTCTTCTTCTTAAATAAGCTAATATTAACTCGGCTCTAGCTATTGCAACGGCCAATGGATTTATGTCAAAACCCACAATTCTGGAATAAGCATCGTCTACATCTTCACCTTCATCCACCTTCCTATGAAAAGCCATAACCAGAAATGTGCCTGAACCACAAAATGGATCTAAGATTACGCGTTTCTTCAAATCAAACTTACTCAAAATGTATTCGACAATCCAGAGTGGTGTATAATATTCACCTATTTTTCTTCGGGTATCTGGATCAACGAGCAATTCATATAATGCTCTAAATACATCCTCGGCTTCAGCATAGGTCCAATCGATAAGGTTTACTCTGAGAACCACTTCTTCGGCTACTCTTTGAATTAGTTGTTTTAAATTATTGTATCTAGGATCTACATAGAGGATTCTCCACCAATTAAGGTACGGAAGAGCAACATCGATGTCTAACAACATGCCACTACATAAATCAGTCGGCTCTCCCTCTTTACTGAGCGCATTAGATAAAGCAGACAGAACTACCATATGCATTAGAGTATGCTTAGCAAAGAGATCCTCAAAGAATTCTTCAGGAGCTTCGCCATAGAGCATTTCCATAATTTTTTTATACGCTTCATACAGAGGTTTAACTCTCGCATCTTCTTTTACTTTCGTGAAAATATCCTTAATATTTGTTATGAGCTTTTTTATTTCAATTTTGAATAACCTACCAATGACATCGGGGTGCGCTGGAAGTTTTGGTTCTATCTTAGGAAGTATTTGCGCCTTTAATATTGGTATAATTTTACTTTTGGGTTCATCAAGAACTATAGGTTCTAACTCAACTCTATTACCAATTCTTTCAATCTTGTAGATCCTCCAATATTCATAATTAGTAATGATGAAATATTTTGCCGTTGCAAGATGGGGGGTCGGCAGGTATTTAAACAAAGCATCCTGATATGCCTTATCAAATTCGCTGGGATCGCTTTTGAGTTCGAATACTATTCTTCTACCAAAAGCCATATCAACACGCATACGGCTACCATCTGTGGCATAAATCTCCTGTGGCATGATTAAAGGAATAAATTCTGGAGTTTCGAGCAGTTTCACAGTGAGGATATACTCCCTGCGTTCCGTTGTTAAAGCCAGTTTATACATGATATCTCTATATAATCGCCTAAAAAGGTCGACAACCATAAGTCTAATATTCTCATGAGGCGCAACATAAGGCATACTTAATATACTCTTATTCATAATAATCACTTCTCTTGGACATATCTCTATGATTTCTCTTCCAAATTCATTTATAATTAATATCCATAAGGCCAAATCGATATGATTATCTATTATATTATCAACTTTTTAGGAAAAATCTATAGGAGAATATAATATTCTGCTTAAAAGTATACTAATCAATTCTACTTTACGATTCTATTGTGCCTATTCCATTCTGGGTAGTGCTCTGAATACTTCGCTCACTAGATATGGTTTGAGTGTTGTTAGTTCTCTCAGCTTTGTGTGATGTTCATCATAGATTTTCTGATTGAGCTTTTTGCTGATGCTTGATACGAGATTCTCGATCTCTAGAATCCATTTCATTTTTAGAAAGAACCCAAACCTTATCCCATTCTCAAATGAATCTCTTCTGTGCTCTAGGAGATAGCTTGGTATTCTCCTCGTGAGAAATCTGAGAATGCTCCTAAATTTTTCTAGGAATTGTTGAGTGTTTCTGCCTCTCTTAATTTTACTTACATATATCCACTTACATAGTTTAAATGCATCATATACAATTGCCTCGAGAGTTAACTCGACCTTATGAGGCTCGCTTGGTGGAGGCAGCTTATCCATCCATAGATCGTAATGTATGAGATAATCAATATATGATTCTACATCTCTAACTTGCCCTTCCTCGACAGCACGGTAGATGAAGGATGCTCTATATAGATTCCTAATTCTATTAAGTTGACCGATGATGGCACCTAGATCGACTATCCTTGGTGTACTAGAGAGTAGCAGAAGTGGACTAGCGAATATATATGCTAGATCTGTCATCAATTTTTCTGTTTTTCCTCTGATTTTCCTATGCCGTTTCTTGGGAGAATGAAGTCCGGGTTCATCAATCGATACAATGATACGACTGGTGGTTCTAAGGATACCATAATCAATTCTGTTTTCAGGTATTAGAAACTTATGAAGCAACCCAACACTACATAATCTCTCTATTGACTCATCGGTGTAATCGAGAGCCAAAACCCCAAACCTATCTTTCCGATACCTTATCTCAACACCAAGTTCATTCAGAAAATACCTTATGCCCTTAGTTAGGATCATAATGGCATGTCTAAATGTGGAGTATATCACTAGTACTGGTGGAATAATATTTCTGTGCACTGCAATATTTCTGAGAGGCCTTAACTTCTTGTCAATAAATTCTAGGTCGGTCGGTGAGAGTCTATTCCCATACTTCGCCATGAGCTCCCCCAAACCTAGTTCCTCAGTCTCCCTAAAGTCTACTCTAAACTTATTCTCAAATGCCGCATATAGATACATAAGCATAGCTATCGGATCACGGTCAACTTTCTTCTCACTACTTAAGGCAGAGCAAGCATGAATCATATTCCAATAAGCAACATTCTCAATTCTTAGGTAATCAACCATAATGTATCACTAAAAACCGAACGATATTCCACTTAAAAAACTTTTCTTGGACATATCTCTATGATTTCTCTTCCAAATTCATTTATAATTAATATCCATAAGGCCAAATCGTTATAATTGTCTATTATATTGTTAACTTTCTAGGAAAAAACTATAGGAGAATAGAATATTCTGCTTAAAAACTTTAAAACTCCCGTCCTCGGTAGTCAAAAGCAAGTTAATCTTATTCTCCACATAAAGAAAGTATTTTCCTATGTGTATACCCTTCAGGAAATTTTCCACTCATAACACCCTACATACCGGAATACATATGAACAGTAATTTTTATATAAGAATGATTTACCCAAAAAATGAAAACGTTAGAATTCGGAACTGTTTTGCATAAAGAGGGGATCTAATGGGTGACTAACCGTGTCACAATGCGAAAGTCAAGAACCCGAA
>CAZVPA010000123.1:0-7022 GCA_964628995.1 uncultured Nitrososphaerota archaeon
ATCCAAGCGTCTGGGGCGATAGGGGCTATATAGAGCTCTACTGGGAGTCATATTGCGAGGACTATGCAGGAAACAATGCCACCACGGGGGTATTTGTTATCAAAATAGTGGATGATGATGCTGATCCCCCCACAATATATTTCCCTCCAGAACTCAACATCATGTATGATAACTCAAGTGGGGGCTACATAGTATCCGTAAACCTAAGTGACCCGAGCGGGATATATAATGTCTGCTTCGAGGTTATCTTTGAGATCGGATCCATAGTGTATGACAACAATAGTATTATGAGGAACGGGAGCAAGTATTATGTCATCATTCCGTGGGACATATGGATACAATATGTACCAAGTAAGGTATATTTGCGGATATACATATGGGATAACGATACGGACCGTGTTGGAGATAGAAAATATGAGGAGACCAATATTAGGGAGATAGGAGAGCTGAGGGATGATGATAATTCGCCTCCAGTAGTCCTTAATATCTCATACTACGAGTATGATGGTAGTGACAACATCCTCGAGTGTGATGAACGGATAGTCCTAGTCATATATGTCAACGATACCAGTGGCATCCAAAACAAGATTGTTGTGTCATGGGGTGAGGACAACATAACCGTAAATGTAACAATAACGCAAGAAGGTAATAGGACATATAGGCTTGAAACGACACCATTTGGCCCCCTACCCCTCGTAGAAGGCATAACCATAACCATATGGGATAATGATAGTGATAGACCTGATGATTATTGCTCAGGAGAAACGAATGTGGAGTTGTCAGTAGTCTTGGAGCCTCTAGACATAATAGTGAATATCACCGAGATAGATATGAATCATACATCCACATACATATTAAACTTCACGATGGAGAGGAATGATGGGGGGATAGTACCCATAGATAACCTAACAGTAGAGGCAAAAATTGTACGGTCCGACATTATATTCTATAGCGAGAACATAACGATACATAATGCATCAGGGGCATTTAGGATATCGCCAAGCGAGATGAACTTATCTAGAGGGGACTACGATATAGTCCTCGTGTTTTATGGTGACGAACACTTTGGGTATGCCGACAGAGTAATATGGCTACATGTTTGGGCACTGTCAAACATAAGCCTATCCGTAGATAACTATGTGCTTTACGGCCAGACAGTAGTCATAAGTGTACATCTCAAAGACGAAACAGGAGAGCCGATAGGGCCCGAGGAAGTATTAGCATATCTAATAACCGAAGAAGGTAAGGAGGAGCTGATAGGTCGGAATGTAACCAACGTGGAGGGCAATGTATCGATCTATTGGAAGGTCAATGTGACCACTGGAAACTATACCATAAAAATAGTGTTTCCCGGGAGCAATAGCAAGAGAATCTATGGGTCGGAAGCCTCCTCTAGAATACACGTGGATAGGTCCCAATTAGTGATAAATGATTCATCACCATACAATCTCGTATATTCTGATGGTGGATCAATAAACATCTCAATCACCGACGAGTTTGGTAATGGAGCGGCTGACGTAAACGCATCTCTATATATCTACCTCGGAGACGAGTTGGTGTTCTTGGGAAGTAATAGAAGTGACGCTAATGGTACCCTACTAATAGTAGTCTCAAGATACCTCACAGGTGACACAATACTTGATTTGACACCAGGCAACTATACATGCCTCTTGGTGGCCCAAGGAGATGATCGATACTTGGGTGAGGAGAAAAACATAACACTACATATTATGCGAGATAACCTCGGTGCCATGTATGTAGAGAAGAATGCTACATATGTTGAATGGGGCGATAAGCTAGAGCTCAGGATTTACGTACTTGACGACGATGGCGAATATGTGGTTAACGCGGTTGCGAATGTCTCCTTCTTTATTAGCGAGAATATAACATATCGTGTCATTAATGTTGAGGTAGCGGATGGCCTAGGAGTAGTAACTATGGATTTCTCAGACCTGAAACCCACACTAATAATCAACATAAGGATCAATGTTACTAGTGGACTATACGACGGGAGCCTATTTAAATTATTGCGGGTATACCTCGTTAGGAAGGAATTATATGTGGAGGCATATCCGCTGGAGAACTCCACATGGAATGTAATATATAATGTGTCCTCCAGCATAACGATCAGCATCGTGGATAGTAAAGGCAAACAACCTACAGGAGAGGGATTTGTTGCCTTGTATGTTGATGAGTTATTGCTAGCGAATCTGAGTATTGGCGAGAATATAGTGCTAGTATATCCATTCCAAGGGTTGAACCTAATGCCAAATGTATACAGAATAAGGCTAGAACTAACAAGCGATTACTATGTACTGAATCAAAACTCTAGTATCTCGCTAGTAATAATGCGCAGAGCCGTCTCCATGAATGTGCTGGATGGCAAAATTATCTATGCCAACTATAGTGATAATGTTAGTGTCACGGTTTTTGTTGAGGACTTCGAAGGCATCCCTCTAGTGAATTCCTCAATTAGGGTATTCATCATCGTAGGTAATGAGTCAGAGTTTATGGGTCATGGGGTTACGAATGGTAGTGGATACGCAACGATAAGTTTTGTGGCTGATTTAACCCCTGGAAACTATACTTTACGTCTCGAGGTTTCGGGCCCCATAATATACTCTTCAGCAAAGCGGGAGATCGTACTTATCATAGATAGGGAGCAGCTCGACATAAAAATAGGGATCAGTGGTAGGAGGGAGGTGGGGGAGGAAATAACAATCCAAGTGAAGATATATGATGATGAAGGAAATGTTGTCTCAGGGGTTACCGTGGGAATATTTGTTGACGAGGAACTTCTCACAAACTCTACGTGTAGAGGAGCCCTAAGCATCGTCTGGATACCCAATGAAGGAGGAAGCCACATGATTGTTGTGAAGGTTTTCGGAGCACCATACTATGTTGATGTGGAAGAGAGTGAGAAAATTGAGATTGCTTCAAGGAGGGTAACATCGGGGAGATGGCTTATGATCATATTGCCCGCCATACTAATAGTTGGTATCGTTGCCGTAGGACTAATAATTAGGAAATCAAAGATAGGGGAGTATGAGGAGCTCGGTGTTGAGGAGGTGGTTGAGGAGGTGGGTATTGGTGAGGAGGAGCTCGAAATCTGAGCTTATCCTTATAAAAGTTTTTTACATATGTATCATAGTTTTTGCGTTTATATCGATCTTTCGGCAACTTTGGTTTGGTGGTGCTTTTAATGGTTAAAGATGACTAGGATAAAGATATCGAAAAAAAGAATTGTTGGTATAGTTATAGTGGCTATTCTCGCAAATATCGCTGTAAATATAGCGCTCAGTGCGCCCCTCGCAAGTCTCGACTACAAATTGGTGTCATTCGAATATCTGGAGGATAAATCCACAGATGAGTATAGCTTTTTGAGGATTAGGGTTCTTGTCAGGAACAACTATTGGTTGCCGGCGAAGGTAGACGTTATAAGGTTTGAGATAAGGGATGAAAAAACTGGGGGCTTATGTGGGGAGGGGGAGCTTGGCCCAATAATCCTTGATCCAGGGCAGATTGGTTTGCTTAGAATGGTCATAAAGCTCTATAGGAATGAGGCAACCGTAAACTTCATAAAGGAGTTCATCAAAAGTCAGAAGTTCGTGGGAAAGATCAAGGCATACTATCCAGTATCCCTCTTTGGACTAGCAACTATTCTCAGGATTCCAGTAGAGGTACCACTCGAGAAAATCATACAGACCAGTGACGCACCAGTATTGAGCCTAATCCCAAGTATGTATGTTAGGGATATACTCCTAACTAAGGAGACCGATGAATATGCGGAGGCAAAAGTCTTTGTTGAGGGAACAACACCCGCGGAACTATCACAGGTCGGAAAGGTGAAAATAGAGGACGCTAAATTTAATATTATCAATAATGAGGGGTACGCCGTAGGTATGGAGATAAACTCCTACACACTAGATCCCAAGAGAGGGAGTTTCCAGACAGAGGTAACATTAAGATTCATTAAGGGAAATGCCCTGAGGATATTCCTTGAGAAGGCAATAAAGGAAAGAAAGCTTGAGGGGAAAATATCTGGGAAATTAGCACTAGAAATATTTGGCATAAGGATCGAAAACGCGAAATTTGAAAGCGACCTATCAGCATATTCTTCGATCTTCGCATCAAACGGCACGATGGAAAAATCAAGCCTATTCTCGAGTATATCCACATTATTTAGGGACATCATTGGGGATGTTGATATCCACTATTTTGGTACGGAGACGAGCTACTATGGCAAAAAATACAACTTTGGTATAGATCTATCAATTAGGAACACACTAAACTGGACAATTGGGTGGGAAGATATCAACATAGAGGTATATAAGTCAGGCTCAACAAATCCTAAAATATGTATTCGGGTTCTCCAGCCAGAGTCCATACTGGTTAGGCCTAAAGAAACAGAGGAAGTGGCATTGAATGTGTCATTCTATGATAACGAGGACCTATACCGTATTATGAAGGATATACTGTATAGGGGCACAACAAGCAGTATGGCGGTGTCTGGAACAATAGATGTGTACTTTGCTGGTGTATGGATAAGAGATATAAATGTTAGCTCATCTCTCGGGGGGATTCTTGGGGGGGAACAAGGAACACAAGCGGGGATGCTTAGTGGCGTCATGCCACTTGAGGGTGGTATAGGTGGATTTGTAAGTGTGGAAAATGTCTCAGTAGCGAGATATAATATAAAGGCCACGGACAGAGAGGTTATCATAAGCACGTGGGTAAACATTACGTATGAAAGGATGCCGATCTCAATATACAATGTAAGTGCAAGTATAGAGTATGGCAGAAGTGTAATAGGCGAAATATGGATCCCGAAGATAGATCTTGATGTCGAAACAGAAGATGGTCTAGTGGTATGCTCACCAGAAATAACAATAACACTTAAGAAGAGCGCCAGAAATATCAATGATTTCATAAGTGATTTTATCCATGGAACATGGCAGGACAAGGTTAGGCTGAGCGGTAGCCTAGACATAAAGTTCCTTGGGAGAACATATCGTAGTGTACCCCTACTATTACAGGGGGACATATTTATTGGTAATCTAACTCAGACATCATCATCCATAGGTACCTTCGACTTCTTCGTGGTGAAGAACATAACCTATGTCGGGGAGGGAAGCATTAATGGCGTGAAAACATATGAACTATTGGCAACAGTAGATATAGTGAATTACTTTGATGCCTCCTTAGGAATTTATAGTGCTGATATTCTCGTTGGGGTAAAAGGCGATAATAGGGGGTTTGCCAGAATACAGATCAATAGACCAGTAATGATCCCTCCCTATGCCTCTAGGGAGACAAGAGTCTCCATAATACTCTATGACAATGGCGCCTTGGTAGAATTCCTGAACGAAACCATCCGCGGGGGATACGTCGATACATGGGCTTATGGAAACCTTAGTATAGATCTTGGGGGCATAAATATTAGCGTAGAGAAATTCAGGACGGAAATAACAACATCACTGATCGAGTCATTGTCCTCGATGATGAGTCAGCAATCGTCACTATATGGATCCAACATACAGATTCTTAATGCTACGGAGTATCCCGACCATATAGAAATATATGTCTTAGCGACGCGGGAGATACCAATTCCAATGAAAATATTTGACTTCAGGGCTAATGCTAGCATGAATAGGGACTCGATAGACCCCCCAGTTTCTCTGGAACTGGTTGATATTGTTGAAGGCCCCGGAGAGTCAAATATGACCGTGAAGCTTATCCTCAATAATCTCTCTTCCGAGTTCGAGGACTTCGTTAGGGGGTATGTGTGTGGAGATGCGGATAAACTCTATGTGGATTTGGCGTTAGACATAGATGTTTTTGGGCATAGATTCAGTGGGGTTATTCTTGAAGATATATCAATAGAAACGTCCTCTGGTGGTGATGAGAGCATATTCTCAGCGATAAAGTTTGATGGTATGGTGAGGCTTAACACATTCAAATATGAGGGTCAAACCACAGTCTCTGGAGAGGAGGCCTATAAATTTAGTGCATCAATAGAAATAACGAACACCATAGGGATATCATTCGAAATATGGGACTCAGTAATAAGCATAATAAAAGACAACCACGAAATCGTGAGGATTATCATTGATGATGAATACAGCATACCAGCAATGGCCTCGGAGGGGATTAATGTTACCATATACGTATTTAAGGGCGTAGAGGCCATGGGGACATTCATCGGAGAACTTATCGTGGACAAAGTATTTAACGCGACGATAAGTGGGACAATAAGCATCAAGGTTTTTGGGGTCGAAATAACGGAATATGAGATAATCAGTAGGATATGTGTGGATCTTGCTGAGCAGTCCGGACTAACGCAATACTATGATTTATCGGGGATGCTTAATGCCGACATAGAATCAATATCACTGGTTAACGATACCGAAAATATAACGACAATAGAGGTGGTTCTCGATGTTGATACCGATAGATTCCCCATGAAAGTGTACTATACATACATAAATCTTTCCCTTCTAGGCTACAACAAACCGGCTGTTAGCATAATAATGGACGGGACAATAGACCTGGAGGTGGAGGGAGATAAGGAGGTGGAGATCGAGATAACGCTTATGAAATATGATATGGATCACATCCGGGAGTTCCTGAGGAGGGCATTGGAGAGTAGGCTATATCCACTAAATATAACTGGGATCGTAGGGATGGAGATATTTGGTGTTAATGTAACACTCCCATTTAGTTTTGATAGTCTGAATATGACTCCTACATCTGCTGATGTGCTTACAGCAGGCGCGCTTCCAGATGTAGCCCTCAGTATAGAATCTATGGAATATAACGGCGAAGAGATAATCAATGGCCAGAAAGCATATGTTTTTGATGTTTCAGTAGGGTTTGACAATATATTTGATATAGGCGTGGAGGTGGGCCCATTTATCGTATCGATAGAGAAGGATGGTGAAACTGTAGTAGAAATGGAGATGGGGTACTACGAGATAGAGCCCCTAAGCAAGAATATGATCAACATGACAATACTGTTCTAT
>CAZVPA010000124.1:0-7003 GCA_964628995.1 uncultured Nitrososphaerota archaeon
ATGTTTTACTTTCCATGTATAGGGATGTGAACCTCGCAGACGTGACTGTAGCATCAGCATCAACAACAATTGTTGAACACGCATGGAAGGCTGCAGATGCGATACAGCTTGGGGATCTCAAGGAACTTATTGTTGAGTCGGATAATGGATTCTTGGTGATGTCTAGGCTTCCTCGGGAGCTTGTCCTTGTGGCATTATTTGAGAAGGGGGTCCCAATAGGCCTTATGATTCGTGACTTCATGGGTCTTAGGAGGGAGATCGTGGAGATTTTAGCGACATTAGGATAAGATAGGTGTAATATCATGTCATTCTTTAAGGTCATATCTGAGCTTCAGCCACGGGGTATAGGATACGCAATGCTGTCAATAATAATTGAGGATGTGGATGAGGTATACATAATTGTAAGGGATGAAGAACAAAAGGAGATCCTGAATGAGCTTCTCGAGGAGTTCCGCGATACATTTGAATCAAGAAAGAGTGTTATATCTAAACTCACACTTAGAAACTTTCATATACTCACAGAGCAGGAGTATTATTCTAGGTGGGAGGACTATGTGGGGAAGAGACTAATATTTGTTGAGAGGGATCGGAACCTAATATCAACATCATTAGACAAGCTCAGTGTTTTCATAGAGACCATGTGGAGGGCTAGGGCTAGGGACCCGATAAGGAGGATAGCGATGCACCTAGCAGATATACTTGTCGCTTTAGACATCGCAAAGGAACACTATATAAAACTGAAGGAACTCATAAATAAGGAGATGGTTGAGCAGGATCCAAAAACGAAAAAGAAACTCCTTAAGGATATCGACAAGAAGAGGAAGGAACTTATATCGATGTTGGAGAGGAGATTTTCTAGGAGGGAGGATATAGACCTAGCATTTGACCTGATATCATTTCTAGTTGATAGGGGCTATATTTAGTCTACCTCAATAACTACACCCAGTGCACAACCAATATTCCTAACGACATGAGTTGTAGATTTTACAAGAATGTTCCTTATCTTTAGGCCTCTTATATCCGCCATTTCCCTGACGATGCCTATTACTATTTTCTCGGCCTCCCTATCATCAATACCGGTATCGGCATGCTCGGCGACTAATGTTAATTTGTCGGTAAATGCTAGGGCGATGGCAGCGGATATTCGTTCGCCCCTATTTCTAGATGTTACATAAGAATATACTGTAGGGACATTACATCCACCTGGAAGATTTGGTGGTTCTTCAAGTATCTCAATGTTTGGTGGGAGTATTGAGGTGACTTTGATGAGGCTTATCTGGGGCAAACCCATCTTTACGAGGCACGCATCAAGGGCATTTAGAGGTGTTGATCCCTCCGCCGATGCGGCTGCGATATAAACTTTTCTTGGAAGCGTTATCAGTGACATCCCAATCACACTTTCTTTGTTGTCCTTTAAATAAGACGAAAGGTTGAGATAAAAAGGGATCATATAGTCGGGACTGGGAGCCACTATGTCCATAAGTTTTGTCAGAGCAAGAATACTCTATGTCATGGGTTTTGCTGGGTCTGGAAAAACAACACTTGTGGGAGAATTTTCAAAATATCTATCCAATAATGGTTTCGCGGTAGCAAGGATAAATCTCGATCCAGGAGTTGAGGTATTACCCTATGATCCCGATTTTGACATAAGAGGCTTTGTTAGGCTGGAGGATGTAATGAGGAACGAGGGGTTGGGGCCGAATGGGGGACTTATGAGGTCAATCGAGCATATTGTCGAGAGGATGGGTGAGATAGCAACCGAAATAAGGAAAGTTCTCTGGGATGTTGACTGGGGACTGATTGATACTACTGGACAACTAGAGCTCTTTGCTTTCAGGGAGCTGGGAGAGAAGCTAGTACTAATGCTGAGTGACCTTCCAAGCATAGGGGTATTCCTACTTGATGCGGTCAACATGAAAAATCCATCGGACATTGTGATGGCTCAACTTATCGCTATGGCTATCCAGCTTAAGCTTGGTATTGATGTTGTTACAGTAATAAATAAAGTTGACCTCATCAGGGAGGATATGCGGGGGATACTACGGCTATTTCATGAGGACATCAGAAAATTCAAGGATGTGATACTGCGGAAGGATGCCGGCATGATTGCGGGACTATCGTCGGATCTCATTGATGTTATGAGTCAGTATGTATCACCAGCAAGAATGATCGCCATAAGCGCGAAGGAGGGACATGGTTTTGAGAATCTCCACGATGTGCTACATGAAGTGTTTTGTGCGTGTGGTGATCTGACATGATTTCTTCAATATTATATTTGCTTTTTTATTGTTTAGTAGTAGGTTTTTGGATTTTTCCGTAGTTTTTCTGTTTGGAGCAAAATAAAGGGTTGCATGTGAAACTAGTAGCTGTGTATATTGTCCTAATGATACCCATTATGTTGTTGGCTCATATTAGTGCTATATACCCAATGCGTATGGAAAGTAGTGGTGGAGTTGTCCAGGCGGGGTATGGTAGCACATATAGGGCATTCTTGGCTCCCCCAGGACTAGAGGTATCTAAGCGGAGAGTCAGGAGGAGTAATGGCCTATATATTTT
Organism: uncultured Nitrososphaerota archaeon; assembly: GCA_964628995.1. Lineage (GTDB taxonomy): Archaea > Asgardarchaeota > Njordarchaeia > Njordarchaeales > Panguiarchaeaceae > Panguiarchaeum. Next base: position 2,557 of record CAZVPA010000124.1, read on the forward strand.
GCAACAGGACTATACTGTTTCCCCCCAAAATGGGTCAACAATATATGATGATACTCCCGCATCCATAAGACTAAACATAACTTGGGAGAATACCTCGGGCATTCTGAATGTATATATAAGATACTCCTATAATAACGTGTCATGGACGGGATGGATAGAAACTAATAATTCGGGAGGAAGCTACTATATCGATATAGAGGAGAATGAATGGAAACAACATATCGGTGAGAAGATATACTGGGAGGTAAATAAGACATACGAGGAGAATGCCACGACAAACTCGACAAGAATTGGGGTGTTTATCGTCTATCTTGGGGATGATGATCCAGAGCCACCACAAATATATATGGTCAACATATGTGAGGGAATAGAAGGCGATGGTGTCGCTGAGGCTGATGAGGAGCTCTATGTGGAATTCAGAGTGAATGACACTAGTGGTATAGGTCAAATAATTGTTGAATATGAGGCTACTGACGGTAGTGGTAATTTATCTTGGAGCATAGTTGGGCAGAATAATTATGAATATATTATCAAGACAGAACTTTTCGGTCCCGTGGCTGGAGGAACGTTGAACATAACAATAACTGTGTGGGATGGAGATGATGATGGATGGGCTGGGGACTCCCTATCCAAGACCGAGCAGAAGAGATTCCAGATTCCTAAGGAGGATGTAGAGCTAATAATGGATCCACCAGTAGTATCAGTAAACTACTCAGACCAACAGGTACTAACGATCGATGTCAGAAGGGATGACGGAGGGATCGATCTTGGTGGGCTAGAGATCATACTGGAGATATATTCGGAGGGTATATGTATATATAACGAGACCACTAACACCTCGACTAGCGGATTAGTGGAGTTCATAATAGACCCTATGGAGATGGGTTTGGATCCAGGACAGTATGATCTGAATGTTACCTTTGAGGGAGACCCCCACTTTTCTCGCTCCCTAAATAAGACATGGCTCCACGTAAATATAGAGACAAGACTTAACATAACAATGAATACGGATATCCGGTATGGAGAGAATGTGTTGATAGAGGCGAAATTATGGCAACTAGATGAAAACAATACACCACTGGAAAATAGACGTATAGATTTTTATTGTAATGTGTCTGGAAGCCTCCTCCTGATTGGGAGTAACTATACTGATGAAAATGGAATAGCAACGTTACGTTGGATCGTGAATGTGTCCCATGGTACATATATGTTTATGGCGAAATATGATGGTGCACCACACTATTATGAATCAAGTAGTAGCGTCATTGTTACTGTATCGAAATCGAATGTGTATATCTCATGCGATAAGTTATACTGGCTGGTATACTCCGATGGGGGAACAATAAAGGCAAACATCACTGATGAGTTTGGCAATAGTGTGGATGGAGCAAACATATCCCTATATCTAGTAGTCGAGGAGGGATATAGGTATCTTGGGTCAAATGTGTCCCGTAAGGGAATCATTATGTTTGTCTTTACCAAGATTGAGGGTGGGATACCACCACCAGACGATATACTGCCTGGCAACTATACATGTGTATTTAGATTTGATGGTGATAGTAGGTATAACCCGTCCGAGAATAATCAGTCTATTGTATGTATACAGAAGGAGATCCTTGTGAGCTCACAGATAAGTCTAAATACATCATACGTCGAGTGGGGGGATGGGGTCCTCATCACAATAACAGCGGTCGATGATGATGGTGAAAATATAACAATGGGGGACGTAGAGATAATGCTTTTCACCAATGGAACACTGATATATAATACCACAACAACATTTGTGGATGGGAAGGCAGAATTCTCTGTAAGGGCGGCCTTCGGTATATATCTAAACATCACAGTTGACATGGAGATATATACCTACGCCTATGACACATCAGAGCTCGTGGAGAAGCATGCCTGGTTTTTTGTCATTCCAGAAAGAATACTCATTGAGACAGCGAATAGCACATGGAAAACAAAGTATGGTGTGGAGTCGGCCATCACCCTTAATCTCCACGATAATGACGGCAAAATACCTATGGATGGTGAGCTCATACTGAACATAACAACGATGGGATATTCGTGGATTATTAGTATACCCTATATTGATGGGGTCTGCAATATAACGTACCCATTTTCCTATGATCTCCTACCCGGAACATACAGTATTCACATAGTCAACATATCTTGGAGCCAGTATGTGTTGTCGGAGGAATACGTTATCACGCTATACATAGAGAAACTCCGCACATACTCATTGCTAAAAGAGGTAAACCTCACATATGGGGATACAGGCCGAATTCTGGTATGGATATTCGATGAGAGAGGGGAGCCGGTACAGGGAATACTGGTTCTTGCAAAAATCGGAAACGACACGCAAGAGGGCATAATTATTCAGGGAGTAACCAATGAGAGTGGATATGTGCTCCTAGTAGCGGATATAGATATGAGGCCGGGCAACTATACACTATTTCTCAGCTGGGGTGGAACAGAAACACATCTTGGAGGCAACGATGGGTACAGAATACTTATCGCTAAAGAGAGACTAATCATACATATTGATGTTGGGGGGCAACTAGTGGTGTGGGGTGAAGCCCAAATATACGTAAACATAACTGATGATGAAGGCAACCCAGCATACCCTCTATGGATAAATATATATGCCGGGGATATACTATTATATAATGGAACATACGACGCACCAATGTCGATCAGGTGGACGCCTCAAGAGAGCGGCGATATAAAAATAGAAGTAGATGTGCTCGAGAATGAGTATTATGAGTCAGCACACGGAGAAAAAATAGTACATGTCAAGGAGGGCGAGAGAAATCCGGCTGGGAGATATTATGTTCTTATTCCAGCAATAACATTCCTAGTAATGCTGGTACTGATACTAGCAATACGCAGGATTCATAGAAAGGTTTAAGAGGAATGATAGGACTACTTTGGTTGATTAGAAAAAGCATTCACGAGCTCGATAAGGAATCTAGAGGCTCCTATTATATCCATAATATTCACCCTTTCATATTCCGAGTGTGCATATAGAAGACTTCCGGGACCGAATACGGCGACAGGTATCCCCATTGCCGCAAAATTATTGGCGTCGGTCCAGCTCGGCATTATTGCTGTTCTCACTCTACTATTGAATACTTTTTCATAGGCATACGAGACTTTCCTAATGAACTCTTCATCTGTCGTCCTGAATGGGTCTGAATACTCCGTTACCCTATATTCAAAGTGATATATTTCTGATTGCTCCCGTAGTATGCTGATACATTTCTTTGCGGTTAAACCGTAGGGTACCAATATATCGAAGGCTATGGAACACCTACTGGGAAGCCAGAACTCTTCCTTGCTACCACAATCCACCGCATATACAACAAACTTCATACCTTCCTCGGAAAAGCAATGGGCTAACTTATCCATAAGTATGGGTAGTTTTCCTATAACATTGTGCTCCTGGAGCCTATCCGCCACCGAAGGATGAATCCTCCTCCCCACAAGGATGATCTCTCCCTCGACAGCTCCATATCCCTCAAAACATACATTTAGCTCGGTAGGCTCAAGAATGATTACGCTCTTTGGCTTATGATTCCTAAGATAGCTCATAGATCCACTGCCAGACATCTCCTCATCGGAGAAAAAGGCAAAAGATATATTGTCTGGGATCCTAGTCTTCATAAGTGTAAGAATCATTGTAACAATAGAGCCCTTAGCATCGCAGGCACCAGTACCTTTAATAATATTCCCACTAACACTAATGGGTATATCAAGACTCACAGTATCCATATGCGTAGCAATGAGGAGATCTGGATCCCTCATATTGTTCACTATGACATTATATGACCTACCAGAAATATGTATTAGCTCTGGGTCATAACCAAACTCACTAATGATATCACATATAAACCTAGATATAGCCTCCTCCTCACCAGAAGGGGAACGAATCCTCAGCAGCTCCACCAATAATTCTTTCACATACTCAGCATTCGCGGACAAAAAGGACACCACAAAACTTTTAAAAAAGGAAAAAATAAAGTCTGTGGTGACCCCCAATGAATAGTGGCGAGGAATCATTATCAAAACTTGCCGAGAGAATAGAGGAGCTCGCAGATGAAATCGAAGAGATAAAGGAGAGACTAGAAATATTGGAGGAGAGAATAGAGAAAATTGAAGGAAAAATTGAGGGATAATCCATCCATTTTTCCTCTTTTTACGATTGTTGGAGGTTATAGAAAATCGAAAGTGTCCAAAAATTGATCGTCAGGGGTTTTGTTTAATAAGGAGTCGTATATTGCCAGTATTACTTTATAAATGTTTCTTTTTAGTATTACATGAGCAAAAATGTTCACAGAGAAAATGACGCGCCACCTAAGAGGCACAACAACGACGAAAGCATTTACGGAGTTGTGCCCCCTATGTGGCCACAGGCTGGTGGAGGCAGGAAAGACAACAAAGACGA
>CAZVPA010000125.1:0-3175 GCA_964628995.1 uncultured Nitrososphaerota archaeon
TTACGTTTTTTACTATAACTTTTTGTCCTTTGTCTTCAACTATGTTTAGGAAATATATTGCATTTATCCCACCACTATAAACCCCCGCCTTCGCACTATAATTTAGTTCACCACGTCTAAATTTTTCTATGGTTTCTATGTTAGATATATCAAGTAGTGGAGCTCCATCTCTGAATCCTAGTGGTATCGCGTATTTTTCTTTACGAATTGTTTTAGATAAAACCGTTAAAAGATCATAGTCGGGGTCTATCGTCTCTTTTGGTATCCATTTAATATAGGGTATAGGATACGTAGTTTTTTCTCCCTTAATAGCAACAAATAATGTTGTTCTATTTTGTGCTCCCTCAAATGGTCTAACTTCAACTAAGTCATGTATTACTTTGATTCCAATAGGAACATTATTAATTATAAATTTTCTAAACCCCTCACCTGCTTTTACGTTTTTAAAGACTGTTTGAGTTATTAGAAATCCTATAATCCCATTTTTCTTCAAAAACTTATCTATCACTACATACGTCATCAATGCAGATAAATCTTTTTTACCTCCACCCAAAACAACTTGCATACCAGACAAAGTGAACAATCCATACTTACTCCATAGAACTTGAGTTTCTCTTCTGTAAGATTCTGGTAAACTCTCCCATTGAACCCAAGGTGGATTACCTATAATATAATCAAATTCGCCTAACCACAACGGGGAAATCCATTGTTTAAGTATTGCACACCATACATGGTTTCTTTTTCGTTTACTTAGTTCCGCCAACTTGTTATATGTATGTATTAGAGCTTTTATTTCGATATCATGGAATTCAACATCAATATTATATTTTTTTGAAACCCTTTTAATATCTTTTTTAATATCTTCAATGTATCTGTCAGCAGGTGGGACTTCCTGCAATGAAATATATTTTTCCATTTTATTAAAGATTATCTCTGCGATTATCTTTCTAAATTCTAAATTAGGAATACGTTTGAAGATAGATATAGGAATCTTAAGCACGATTTCTTCCTCGATATTTGATAAATTAAATTCAAATATTAATGCACCATGTCGTGTCTCTAGGCTTATGAATTCTAGTAAAGTTCTCTGAGGAGACATTGGGGTACCTTTACAAACATCCTCGATTGTTGGAGCCAATATGCTATCAGTCATAAAAATGGGAATAGTTATCTCCCGTATTTTGGCAACTGTTTTGTATTGTAGTAACGGAGATAACGCTAATATATAGTTTATCTTAGCGGTAAGCACAGCTATGGGATTTATATCCAATCCTACAACATTGTGAAGTACCTTATAAAGAATTTCTGCACCAATTTTTAATTTTTCGCTCTCTATATCCTTATATGGTTTATGTTTCTTAAGAGTTTCTCTTAAAAGATTAAGCGATTTTTCCTTGAAATATTCTAGGACTTTATGTATAGTTAATACTAGAAATGTCCCAGAACCGCAAGCTGGATCTATAATGCGTTTGTTAGGAACTCCTATTGGATCGAAATTTTTTTCTGAGGCTATTCTATTAACTTCGTTAATTACGAATTCAGCAAGCCAATCAGGGGTGTAATATTCACCTAGGTCGTGACGGATAGCTTTTGGTAATAACCTTTGATAGAGTTTCTTCAATAAATCTCTAACATATTTAGGCTCAAGAACAGGTGTTGCAATGTTAAATAAGATGAGTTTCTTAAGTAAGGGCCGAATAATGTATTCTTCTAACTCTTCATCCCATACATAGAGATACCAACTATACACATCTTTTTCAATTAAATTATTAAATCCATAGATTTTCAGTAGGCGCCCCTCCTCGATCTCTTTGAGAGCTTCTCTAAGGCTATCACCAGTTAATGTGGATAGCCTTTGGATAGGTGAAACAGGCTCTATTCTAGCATCTTGGTGAAGTGATGCTAACTCGTATGCTAATAGTTTTAATAATATTGAATAATAAGTATGTAATGCATAAAGCAACATACTTGGGAGATTTAAGCTGTATATAAGCTCCCCTAGAGCACGTACCAATTTTTCTAATTTACGTATATTAAGCCTTTTAAGCTTAACATATATCTCCTCTAATTTGGTGATACTATCCGAAGAATATGTCCTTCTAAGCTTATCTAATATATTACTAAGGTCCTGTACTATGAAATTATCCGCGAGATCTGATATTCTTAATTCACTGATTAACTTTTGAATTCTTTGAATATTGTTGGATATATCAATATGTATTCCCCATTGCTCAAGAAGATCCTTATGATGTTGCTTTCTTATAAGTTGATCCATGCTATAACCAGCCAGACCTAGATATACATTTTTCCAAAATAGATAAAGATCCTTCACTGCTTGGATATCTTTTTCAAGAGCATCTCTCAGCTTCTTTAGTAATTGAGGAACAGCTTTCTTAGCTATACCTAGAGGTCCGAAGTGGGCTTCAAAGTTTTCTGGTGTAAGCTTGATTTTAGCTATTGATTCTACAGCTAGTATCAATAATTTAATAGCAATTAATCCATCCAAAGTTGGCTTAAGTACACCATACTCTACTTTAAATAGACGGTAGGTAAATATATCGAAATACCAACAAATTTTTTCAGAGATTATTTTTCCTAGTTCGCTTATTCTGTGCTGGCGTCTTAGTTCTTTCAATCTTGTTATAATTTCTTTGAGGGGCTCTATATCTTTACCTAACTTTTTTCTATAAATTACTTGGATTAGTACATAACCATCAGTAGCAAAACCAACAAGTTTTTCTAGATCTTCATCCTTAATTTCTCCCTCTAATTCTGCCATGGATACTAAGTACTCAATTAATTGAGCTATTGCCTCAACCTTAATGCGTTCATCTTCAAGTATTTTTCTAGGTTTCTTAAATTCTATTATAGCAGTATTATATAGTGCATCAATTCTCCCTTTATATCTATAATGAATTGACTTAACACCTACTTCTAAATCAAGAGATGCCTCGAATCGAGGGACAACAATTTGAGCTGTTCCACGTTTTCTGAGTATATTCATTAAAGCCTCATTGAATTCTCTTCTTAAATCTGACTCTGAGGCCTCTGGTCCTATTTTTTCGAGTCTTTGTGCTAAATCACTTAAAAATTCTTTTACTATGTCTTCTTCGAAATTCATCAGGTTGGTGTTTGACATGAATAGCACCAAGGAGTTTTTATTTTTCTCAGAATT
>CAZVPA010000125.1:3185-6956 GCA_964628995.1 uncultured Nitrososphaerota archaeon
TGATATACCAATTTTGTTATTTAATTTTTAAAAATAAGGAAAAAAACCATTTGAAATTATAGCAATATCTGATATAGGCATTAAGATGATACTTCATGGGTGGTTAGATGGAGTCTGGATACCAGAATAAGACAGTTGATAACAAAATTTATAACGACAAGAAAATAATAAAGATGCCCAGCTTAAACGAAATTATAAATGTCATTGAGAATAAATTTACTCCAATGCTGAGCTAGTTTCTCTGCTAACTCATTTACAGTATCTTTACAATCGTAAATTCTTCTAATATGTCTTTTTATCTCAAGAGCCCGTTGGAACTCATTTATAGTACTCTTATTCCTTCCTGGAAATACTATCATCTCCCCATCATTCTATAGTTCTAATATACCATACCTACATAATCTCATAATGATATCATTTAGTTTGTCATATTCAGTTTTTGTTTTTTCTGCAAGAAAATTCAGCAAATCGCTGAGCCGACAAGCTCCAGAAACACAATACTTCCTAAAGAATTCAAAAATTTTAATATCTATTTTATGTTTTTATCTGGGTGTGGGGTGTTTGCTGTGTCTTCCCGTGTTAGGGTTCGCGTTTCTGATCTTAAATATATTGTTGATTCTTCTGGGAATAAGGTTGCGGTTGTTGTGCCTATTGACGAGTACAATGAGCTTCTGGAGGATCTTCATGACCTCGCGGTTGTTGCTGAGAGGAGGGATGAGCCTACTGTTTCCTTCGAGGAGGTTAAGAAGAGGCTAAGGGAGCGTGGAATTATACAGGATTGAATGAAGAAGTCCGCTGAGAAAGACCTCGACAAGATCCCTCGAAAATTCATATATAAGATATTGGAGGCTGTGGAGTCCCTTAAGAATAACCCGTTCTCTCGCGGAGTAAGGAAGATTACTGGTACTGAGAGGTTCTTTAGGATACGCGTTGGGGACTATAGAATAATATACCATGTGGACGAGGAGAACAAGATAATAACAATATACTATGTTCGCCACCGCAGAGAAGCATATAGGGGGTTCTGAACCGTATCACGTACTGCGATATAGGGCTTTGAGAAAACGGCGAAGATATATTTCTTCTACGCTAAGCTCGCTCTCCTCTTTTAATTTCTTCAATGCACTCTAGAAGTTCCCTCCATGACATATTCGGAGGACCATATAGTCAAATAGAAAAATTTGGCTCATGACTATCCATCTGTCCCATTCAACAAAAAACATGACAACAAGCGAACAATAATAAAGCACACTAAGCATAGCATATGATTAAAAGCAGTCTTATCAAGAATAGCACCACTATCTCACGTAACTCTTAACAACAAAATTTATGTTATGTATCCGAAGCACTTTCCGCCTAAAGCTTCGTGTGGGTGTCCCATATGGGACAGGCATAAAACCATCACCATAATCAGTTATGTTGCATGTAGCCTATGTGTCTATAAACGATGATGTCAAAAGGCGATGCGGGTGTTCCAAAAGTGTACCACGACTTTTCATGTTTCACCTTGTAGGGACACCAAAATCAGGTGTTTGAGTTTTCGGCCTACATGCATGCTTTCTCTGCTCATTGGTTGATATGGAAATTCGTTTGCTTTATATTTTGTTCCACGTATATTGTTTTATTAGTTAACGTCGTTTTTTAGTGGTGGCAGAATTGTACTACTTCGTGCCACCCATGAGGCATGTAAGATTCAAACTACTCCTAATGTACATCGAGAAGATAGGAGGACATGTAAGCATCGAATTCGAGAGCGAAAACGGAGTAGGGTGGGCAATGCTAGAGGCGTATGCGGAGAATAAGGAGAGGCTGAGAATAGCACTAGAACTCCTCGGATGCCAAATAAAGACCAGGCCAACATGGGTGAACATGAGGACAAGAAAATACCTAGTGAGATATGAGGCAGAGGCAGACGCCCTAGAAAGCGCGGTGCTCGGACTGGATAGTGGTGGGTGGGGGCTAATACGGATAGGGGCAAGAATAAGGGTAAAGGTGTGCGGGAAGAGAAAATATGCCCTAGCATTAGCGTTGGGGATGGCGATACAGAGGGAGGGAGGAATAGTATTCATCTTTGGTGGTGAGCCAGAGTCAACGTTCCCACATGATAATATGATACCCATATATGAGCCGTACGATGTGGAGCTTCTTGCGAAGCTACTCGCGAAATCTGCTGGAGGGAGGGATTATAGGCCAATACTAAAGGTATTGTTGAAGCGGGTTGGAGATGCTGTTGATCGTAGTAAGATTACTGATGTTAGTGGCGTGGTTGTTGATGAGGCTTCTAGGCGTATTGTTGATGGGTTTCTTGGGTGTGTCTCTCTTGGCTTTAACATTACTTTGCCTCATGTTTATGCTATTGGTTATGCTTCTAGGATGCCTAGGTATGTTAGGGATGCGATTATCAGGTATTTTTCCGATATGTATTGGGGCGTGTACATATTTGACCTAAGCTTTGTGGATGTTCCGGGGGATGTTTGGTTTCTTCATTATAGCGAGAGGAATGGGCCTAGCATGGAGCCCCATCTCAATGCTGTTATTGAGATTGATGAGGAGAGGGGAAGGATAAGGTATAGGTCGAGGTTTGACCCCACGCTATACTATGAGGATGAGTTCAAACCGCTATGGTGGTTGTAGATGAGGATATGGGCCGTGGGGAGAAACCATAAGGTAGAATATCAGGGCGGGAAAATAGTTGTGGATGGCGAAGAATATGACATAAGGAATGTAGAGGCAATCTATATATCCCCAGCAACAATGATAAGCCATAAAGACCTAGCGAGAATCTCTGGGAGAACAATAGTCTTCATGTTCGGGAGGTATGGGCTGAGGAACGTAATGATACCGATGAGGGTATCCAAGGGGTTATGGAGCGGGAAGGTGGCGATAATGCAGGCAAAAGCATGGCTAGAAAAGAGAATAGAGATAGCTAGGAAGATGGAGAGAGCGATCATCACGAACATACACCACATATTCAAGAACACACTAAGAAAATACGTGGATAGAGAAACAAGAGAAAAATTCTATGAGACAATAAGGAGAATAAAGCAAGAAATAGAAAACACAGAGGACACACAGAGACTGATGCTACTCGAGGCAAAAGCATGGAAAACACTATTCGGAGTATTCAGAAAAATAATGCCGACATGGCCAAAAAGAATAAGGAGGCCACCAGGAGACCCAGCAAACGCAATATATAGCTACCTGGCAAGCCTACTATACGCGGACTGCCTCCTAGCAACAATAAACGCGGGTCTGGACCCATCAATAAGCTTCATACATGAGCCAGAAAAGCATAGGTTCTCCCTACCACTAGACATAAAGGACATATACGCTCCACTCCTCGTTGCGAACCCAGCATTCACAATATATAAGCGAGCAAAGGATCGAGTCAGAGATTACTTTAGGGAGGTAAGGATTAGGGGTAAGCGTGGAGTATATCTAAATGGTTATGGCCGGAGACTAGTTATGAAGACATACATGGATTATCTGGCAAAGGAAGCAACGCTCCTCGGGAGGAGAATGAGTATTAGGTCGCACATATACTGGGAATGCAGAAGACTGAGGGAACACTTCTTGGGAGAATCAGAATACGTTGCGTTCAGGCTTGGTGAGAAACATTGAGTAGCAATCTTGAGGAAAAGGTAAGGGAGGAGCTAGAGGAACTCTATAGGAAGGCGAAATCCGGGAAAATAGACCTGATAGTTGATGAGTATCTGAGGGAGATAGCGGCGGAGGTGAGACTATGGATACTACACAAGACAATCTCACCAA